>JAICKM010000184.1 GCA_025927935.1 Chloroflexia bacterium
CGCGCTGGGTGGAGTCGGGCGAGGTGGCGCGCAGCCTGATCAACCAGATCCGCGCTTTGCACCCTGATCTACCGCGCCCAGCCACCTTCTACCTGGCGAACCCGCCCTACAGCTATAACGGCATCATCCTGTTCAATACCGGCTTTCAGGTCGCGCCGAACTTCGCCTACCAGGACTACCGCACCATCCAGACTTACATCGTGGACCCGCCCGCCGCGGGATCCGCCCCGCCCGCCCCCGGCCCGCACCCGGTGTTCCTGCGCTACGAAGCCGGGCGCATGGTCGAATACCCCACCCTGGCCGCATTGATCGCCGCTCAGGCCCCGCCCGCCCCGTGAAAGACCAGGCGCGCGACCGGGATGCGTTTCTTGACGCTCGCGCCGTCGTTATGGTATGCTGCTAAACGGCGCGTTCGCAGACCCGCGCCCCACTATTAATTGCTTCAGGAGGTCCTTGTGTCCGCAGCAACCCCAGCCGAACCCCGGCTCTCGGTCGTCATCCCGATGTATAACGAGGCCGCGCGCATGCGCAACAGCTTGCCCACGCTTCTGGCCTACCTGGCCGCGCAGCCCTACGCATACGAGGTGATCGCCGTCGACGACGGAAGCGCGGATGGGACCGCCGGCCTGGCCCGCGAGCTATTGGCCGAGGTCCCGCAGCACCGGGTGATCGAGACCCGGCCCAACCAGGGCAAAGGTCACGCGCTGCGCATCGGCATGCCGGCCAGCCGTGGTGAGTTTGTGCTGTTCACCGACGCCGATCTCTCCACGCCCCCCACCGAACTCGAAAAGTTCTGGCCCTGCCTGGAAGAGGGCTACGACGTGGTCATCGGCTCGCGCAAGATGGAAGGCGCCGTCTTGATCCGCCGCCAGCCCTGGTGGCGCGAACGGCTGGGCAAGGTATTCACCTGGCTCAGCGACCGCCTGGCGACACGCGACATCAGCGATGTGACCTGCGGGTTCAAAGTCTTCAGCCGCCAGGCGGCGCACGATCTGTTTCGCCGGGCGCGCATCAACGACTTCAGCTTCGACGCCGAGGTGCTGTTCCTGGCCCAGCGGCGCGGCTACCGCATCAAGGAAGTGCCGGTCACATGGCATGACGAGCAGGGCACCAAGGTTCGCGTCCTGCGTGACGCCGTGCGCGCCATGCGCGGCCTGCTGCGTATCCGCGCGAACGCTGCGGCGGGCCGCTACGGCGAACGCATCCGCGGCGGCGCGCTGGGCGGCACCCAGTTCTAGCCGGAGGAGCCATCGTGACCGATCACAATGAGGCGACAGGACGCTCGGAGCAGATCCTCGTGCTGGGCGGGGCCGGCTTCATCGGCTCGCACCTGGTCGATGCGCTGGTCGCCTGCGGTCACCAGGTGCGCGTGCTCGACGTGCTCGTCCCCCAGGTCCACGGCCCGCACCCCTACGGCCCCGCGGGTCGCCCGCGCTACGTCAACCCGGCGGCGGAGTTTGTGCAGGCCGACATCGCCGACGGCCCGGCGCTGTTGCGGGCGCTCGACGGCATCGAGGTGATCTTCCACGAGGCCGCCGAGGTGGGCGTGGGCCAGTCAATGTACGAGATCGTGCGCTACACGCGGGCCAACACGCTCGGCACCGCCGTGCTGCTCGAACTGCTGGCGGCGCACCGCGGCAGCGTGCGCAAGCTGATCGTGGCCTCTTCCATGTCCATATACGGCGAGGGCGCCTATACCTGCCCGGAGCACGGCACGGTCTATCCCAAGCTGCGGCCCGCCGCCCAGTTACAGGCGCATGACTGGGAGATGCGCTGCCCGGTCTGCAACCGGCACGTCGCGCCGGCGCCCACGGACGAGGAGAAGCCGCTCTTCCCCACCTCGATCTATGCCATCAACAAGCGCGACCAGGAGGAGATGTGCCTGGTGGCGGGCCGCGCCTACAACCTGCCCACGGTGGCCCTGCGCTACTTCAACACCTACGGCACGCGCCAGGCGCTCTCCAATCCCTACACCGGCGTAGCCGCCATCTTCAGCGGGCGGTTGCTCAACGACAAGCCGCCGGTCATCTTCGAGGACGGCAACCAGCAGCGCGACTTCATCCATGTCAGCGACATCGTGCGCGCCAACCTGCTGGCGATGGAGCGCGACGAGGCCGACTACGAGGCGATCAACGTTGGCACCGGCCAGGTCGTGACCGTGCGCGAGGTGGCCGAGACCCTGGCGCGCGGCCTGGGCAAGGACATCGCGCCGGAGATTGTCGCTAAATTCCGCGCGGGCGACATCCGCCACTGCTACGCGGACATCAGCAAGGCCGAGCGGCTGCTGGGCTTCCGCCCGCAGGTCTCCTTCGCCGACGGCATGGCCGAATTGCTGGAGTGGGTGCGCACCGAGCAGGCCGTGGACAACATGGAGCAGGCCCGCGCCGAACTCCTGGGCCGGGGTCTGGCCGTCTAGCAGGCCACCTCGCCCCCCTTGTAGGGGCCGGTTTCAAACCGGCCTGCCGCCCCACCGATAGACCGCTCCGCCCCCCTTGTAGGGGCCGGTTTCAAACCGGCCTGCCGCCCCACCGATAGACCGCCCTCGCGTATCCCCCCTTGTAGGGGCCGGTTTCAAACCGGCCTGCCCCATCAACCCGACGGTGGGGAACGACTAACGGCGCCCTTACGCCGCACCCAACAACCGGGTCGCGACCGCCGCATCCGCAGCGGCGGCGCCCTGCAAGCGCGCCACCTCGCTTGGCAGAGCGGCGCGGATCGCATCCCGCGCCACCCACACCGCGTCGAGCGCCGCCTGCAACTGCGGCCAGGTCAGCGTGGCTGGGTCGAGCGCCCGCGCGCCCTGGCCGATGCGCGCCAGGAACGCGGGCACCTTCTGCGCGTAGCCGAACCCCAGCACCGGCACTCCCGCCGTCGCGGCGAAGATCAGCGCGTGCAGCCGCATCGCCACCACCAGGTCCATGGCACCGAGCAGGGCGCGCGCCTGCGCCGGACTCAGCGGCGCGTCCAGCAGCACAGCCGCCTCCGGGTGGCGCATCTGCGTGCGAATCGTCGCCGCGATGGCGTCGTCGCGGCCCGGCCAGAACGGCACAAACAGCACCCGCGCTCCGTGCTCTCCGATAAGGTGATCGGCGGCGCGGGCCAGCAGCGCGTAGAAGGCGGCAGCCCGCCGGGCGTGCGCCGCGCGGTCACCGCCCCCCAGGCCCAGCCGCTTCTGCAGCGCCACCGGCAAAAGGTAGCCCGGCCCGACGCCGCGCGGGTTGTTGGGCAGGTCGCGCAAGCAGAAAGCCACCCAGGGGCGCCCAGACTCCCCGGCATCCGCCGGTAACAGCGCGGCCACCTCGGCCGGCGGCGCGGGCCGGATGCTCACGGCGGGGTCGGCGCTGACCCGCAGGGCGCGGGGCGGGACCCCGGCGCGGCGCAACAGGCGGCGCGAGTTCTCGTCGCGCAGCCCGACCGCGCCCGGCGCGGCCAGACGCACCAGCAGCCGCGCCTGCGCCCGCCCCAGCGGCGTCACCAGCGGCTCCACGCCCACGCCCCACCATTGCAGCGGCCGCCGCAGGCCCGCGGCCACCAGGGCGAAGAGCGTGAACAGCGGCAGATTGTAGATGCTGGTCTGGTCCTGGATCAGCCCGCCGCCGCCGAGGACGAGGGCTGCGCTGGCCCGCAAGGCGCGCAGCGTGGCCGGGGCGAAGGGGTTGCGCGGCAGGGCACGCAGCCCGCCGGGATAGCCGCCGTGCTGGGCCAGGGTGCGCGCGGGGTGTACCGAGAAGGCGACCACGCGGGGCGGCTGGGGGAGCCGGGCGCAGGCGGCCAGGATGGCGGCCAGTTCGGCTTCGTCGCCCAGGTTGGGGCTGCCGTACCAGCCGAGAATAGCCAGTTGCTTCAAGAGCGGGCGCGGCGCCCGCGGCGCAGATCGCCGCGGGCCAGGGCCGCCTGCACCACGGCCCGGAACAGGTCGTTATAGCGCCGGGCGATGATGTCCCAGCTATAGTGGGCGCGCACGAACTCCCGCGCCTGCCGCCCGTGCGCGGCCCGATAGGCGTCGTCTTCGAGCAGGGTCACGATGGCGTCGACGAAGCCCTGGTTATCATCAGGGTCCACCAGGATGCCGTTCTGGCCCGACACCACCGCTTCCGGGATGCCGTCGAGCCGCGAGGCCACCACGTAGCGCTCGGCGGCGCCCGCTTCCAGCGCTACGAGGCCGAAGCCCTCGATGTCGTTGGGCACCGGCACATTGGGCATCACGAACAGGTCGGCCAGGTGATAGGTCGCCTTCAGCGTAGCATCGTCCACTTGGCCCAGCAGCACCACATGGTCTTCCAGGTGCAGGCTGGCGATGCGCGTCTCGATCACCTCACGCAGCGGCCCCTCGCCGACGATCAGGTAGCAGGTATTGGGGCAGCGCGCCAGCACCCGCGGCAAGATGGAGTCGAGGAAGTGGATGACGCCCTTGCGCTCGATCAACCGGCCCACGGTCAGCAGCGCCTTGCGCCCGCGCAGGCGGGCGCCCACGCGCGCTTCTACGGCGGCCACGCCCTCTTCCGAGAAGTTGCAGGCGAACTCGCTCATGTTGACGCCGTTGGGGATCACCTCGCACAACGCGGCGGGGATGCCCCGGCGCAAACACTGGTCGCGCGTGTAGCCGCTGACACAGATCAGCTTGTCCATCTGCATCAGGCAGCGCGGCACCAGCCACTGATAGAAGCCGTTGTCGAAGGTGATGTCAAGCCCGTGGACGGTGACGACCACGGGCACGCGAAACAGCATCTTGAGCAATAGCCCCAGCGGCGCCAGCAATGCATCGCTCAGGTGGATCACCTGGATGCGCCGGTTACAGGGGATGGTGATCAGCGCCCGCAGCAGGGCATAAAGCAGGAAAAAGGGCAGGAAGACGGTAGTCGAACGGCCCCACGAGATCGTGGTGGTCGGCGCCAGTTTGCTCATCTCCACGGTGAGGCTCTGGCTGAGTTTTTGCATGCCCCCGATCGAGGGCGGGTGTTTTCGCGTGATAAATAAGATCATGCTGGCCCGGTATCTCGGTCCCCCCGCATGCCGGCGGGCGACGGCGCCGTGGCGGCGAGCACTTCTTGGTAAAAGCGTTCCTGCCGCGCCGCCAGGCGATCCCAGGTAAAAGCGGCAGCCCAGGCTCGCCCCCGCTCGCCCAGCGAGCGGCGTAGCTCAGGATCACCGGCCAGCGCCACCATCGCCTCCGCGAATGCCGCCGGATCGTCCGGCGGCACTAACCGGCCGTGCGCGGTGGCGGGCGCCGCGTCGCGCACACCCACCACATCGGTGCCCAGCACCGGGCGCCCGCACACTGCGGCTTCCACCGCCGTGATCGGCCAGGCTTCGTAGCGCGACGGCATCGCCAGGAACAGGCAGCGCCGCAGCGCCGTCACGGCATCCGCCCCGTCGAGCTTGCCCCGCCAGACCACCAGCGGCCCGGCTGCCGCCCCGGCGGGCACGGTGCCCGCGTCCGCGTCGAGCACCGGCAGGTGCTGCTCGGCGGCCCAGGCGCGCACCTGTTGCACCGCGTCCGGCGTGCCCGTGCCGGCCAGTTCCAGCCGCACGCCCGGCATCCGCGGCGCGGCCAGCGCATACGCCTGCAACAGCGTATCGAGGCCCTTCTGGTACGGGTCGATGCGGCCCAGAAACAAAATCACCGGCTCTTCCGGCGGCGCGGGCGTCCCGGCTACGGCGGCAAATGCCGGGCCGGCGCTGTTCGGGATCACTTCCAGCCGCCCGCCTCCGCGCGGTCGCCACCAGGACTCCATCTCGCCGGCAATGCCCTGCGACACCGCCAGCACGTTGGGAAACCGGCGCAGCAGGGGCCGCTCCAGCAGGCGCGGCAGCAACCCGCGCAGCCCCCAGCCATATTTGCGGACGGCGTGGGCGCCGGAGAGGTTCTGCACACTGGCAACCACGGCAGCGCCCCGCCGGGCGCGGAGAGGCGCGAATACAGGGCTATAGGGCGAAAAATCTTCGATCACTATATCATAGCCCAAAACTTTCAGCAAGGCGCCCGCGCCCCAGGCATAGCGCAGCCTGCTGCTCAGATAGCCGCGGGGCGGTCCCCCCGGCCCGCGCGCCCCCACCCGCAGATAGAGCACGCCGTCCCGCGGGGCCGACGGCGGCGCACCCGGATAGGCCCCGCACAGCACGATGACCTGGTGGCCGCGGGCGGCCAGCCGGCGGTTGATCTCCAGCGTGCGCACGGCCCCTCCGCCCCCCAGCCAGGGATTGCCGATATCGTCGTAAATCAGGTGCAGAATACGCATGCGGCGGCGGGACTTAGGACCGGCGGGGCGGCTTGATTCTCCACGCGATGGCGGCCCAGGAAGCCTCGCCGAAGATCGAGCCGAGCCGCGACAGCAGCACGGCGCCGAGCGCGACCGCCGGGTTGAGGTGCAGCAAGTTGACCAGGAAGCCGGTCAGCAAGCCTTCGCGCACGCCCCAGCCGTTGGGCACGATCAGCGTCAGGAAGCCGATCACCCAGGCCGCCGTGTACAGCCCGGTAATCGCCGGCCAGTCGCTCCAGGCCAGTTGCGGATAAAGCGCGGCGGTCCAGAAGAAAGAGATGAAGCCGTAGGCCACCCAGCTCAGGATGAACGGCGGCAACAGCACCAGCAACTGCCAGCCGCTGATCGTGATCGTGACCGGCTGGCGGCCCAGCAGCACCAACCCGCGATTCATCAGCGCGAACCAGGGCCGCGGGTAGGCCAGGAAGACCAGCAGGCCCACCAGCACCAGGGCCAGCGGCCACCACGGCGTGTCGGGTCGCGCCGTCAGCGCCAGCGCCCCCACCGTGATCGAGGCAACCGTTACCAGCGCGGTTTCGAGCGCGATGCTGACCGAGGTGATCATCTTCGGCACGCCCACCTGCTCGGCCAGCAGCACGCGGCCCACGGCATACCACATCGAGCCGGGCATGTACTTGGCAAGGCCGGAGTAGAAGTAGACGCGGATCGCCGTGGCCCAGGGCAGCGGGTAGCCCATAAAGCGCAGGATCATGCGCCAGCCCAGGCAAATGATCGGGCCGCGCACCAGCAAGACCACCAGGGCCGCCAGCACATAGCCCATCTCCAGGTGCCAGGGGTACGCCTGGATGTCGGGCCACTCCTGCCAGACGGCGCGCGCCAGGTAGAAGAAGACGACCGCGACGACCGCGATCTGGAGCACCCGGCGCAGCCGCTTGTTACTGAGCAGCCCACGCGCCCGCTGCATCCAGGGCGGGCCGGACGGCGGCGCTGCCTCCGCGGACGCCGTCGCCGGGGCTGCCGGTATCACGCTATTTTGCTCCATCCGGTCTCCGATCCACGTGATCAGGCTCCGCTTAATATCCGCTGCAAATAAGGATGCGCCGCAGGCCACTTCTGCAGGCGCCCTGGTATGCTACCCCAATCTATGGCTATTTGTCAACCCGGCGGGGTCGCGTCCTCGCGCACGCGCGGCGCACTGGGGGTCGGTGCGGGTGGCACCGGCGCGGTGCCATCCGGCTCCGCCGCCACTTCCAGGCCGGCCAACCGCGCGTCGATCTCCGTCACCAGTTCCCGCCCCGACTCGTCGCTGATCGTGCCTTCGGTCAGCAGATTGCGGATCGTGCTGCGCTCCACCGTGAGCAAATGGCGCCGCGCCGAGCGCAACTGTTGTTCGCGCAGATCCTGGTCAGTGAGTTGGCTGCTCTCCAGGCGGGCCAGCAATCCCTGCTCGCGCTGTTCATAGTCGGCGCGCAGATCCGCGGCAATAAGCGGCGTGATGATGCCGCCGCGCACTTCACGTTCCAGCGTGTTCTGCGCGGTACGCACCACGCGCAGGGCCGCGCGGGTGCGCTCATATTCTTCCCGGGCCTGGTCGCTGCTCACCAGGCCCAGCCGTTCCAGCAGCGGGCGCAAGGTCAGCCCCTGCACGAGCAGGGTGAAGATGATCACGCCGAACGTCATCACCAGAATGTCCTGGCGCTCGGTGAACGGTTCGCTCGATGGGCCGATGACATACGGCAGCGACAGGGCCATCGCCAGCGACAGGGAGCCGCGCAAGCCGCCCCACACCAGTAGCACTTGCCAACTCCAGGCCAGCGGGCGATCAATGCGTAATATCCGCATCACCCAACTGACGACTACCACCGCCACCGCCCGCGACAGCAGCACTGCGGCAATCGCCAGGACGACATGCCAGAGGTCGAACAGGCGCGCCAGGTGCACTTGCAGGCCGACAAACAGGAAGATCAACGAGTTCGTCAGGAAGCCGAAAAACTCCCAGGAGAGGCCCACCGCGATCCGCGAGGTGGGCGAAAAGCTGATGCTCTGCGCGTAGTTGCCCACCACCAGGCCCGCCCCCACCACCGCGATCACCCCCGACACATGCAACTGTTCGGCCAGGAAGTACGTGCCGTAGGCCAGGATCACGGTCAGCACCGTCTCGACCAGGTAGTCGTTGAAGCGCGCCATCAGGCGGGCGACGATATAGCCCATTGCCAAGCCGACCAGCAACCCTCCGGCGATCACCAGGAAGAACTGGACCACGCTCCCCGCCACATCCAGGGTGCCCGCCGCCAGAATCCCGACCAGCACGCGGAAGAGCACCAGGGCGGTGCCGTCGTTGAAGAGGCTCTCGCCCTCGAGGATCGTCCGCAAGCGCGAGGGCGCACCCAGTTGCTTGAACGTGGCAACCACCGAGACAGGGTCCGTGGCCGCGACGATGGCCCCGAACAGCAGGGCGACCACCCAGTCAAAGTTGGCCGCGTAGTGGATGAGCACCGCCACCACCCCCGCCGTCACCAGCACGCCCGGAATCGCCAGCGCGCTGATGGTGCGCACGTTCTCGCGCAGGTGCTGGAAGTTGAGGTTGTAGGCCGCCTCGAAGATCAGCGTGGGCAAAAACACCGACAGGATCAGGTCGGGCGTCAGATCCACCTTGGGCGTGCCGGGCACAAAGGCGATAATGAGGCCGGCGATCACTAGGGCGACCGTATACGGCAGGCGAATGCGCTTTGTGAGGAGGGCCACCGCCGCCACCGCGACCAGCATCCACAAGATCGTAATTTCGATGCTGACAATAAAACTTGGTTGCTCGCTCACCGCATGCGCTCCTTACCAGTAGCAGCAGAGTACCTCGCTAAGACAGGACGAACTCCACCCAGCGGGCGGAGTTCGTGTAATCGCCGTACCAGCAAGCTATATACCCTGCTGGTACATTCCTGCTACCGGCGGCAGTGCAACGAACCGGTAGCCGTTCACGATAATATTGGTTGTAGGATCCCGTTTGGAACCGGCCCGCCCATCAGGATCGCTGCCGTGGACGGCTACGCGCCCTCCACATGCGGCTCCAACGAGGCCAGGCGGAAATAGACGGGATTGGTCATCGCGTCCACCCAGAGCGCGCCCGGTTCCGTCGCCAGGTCCACATCGGGGTCGAGCGGCGCGATTAGCTCGGCGCGGATATATCCCGGTGCGACAAAGCTGTCGCGCACCTGGTACTCGACCACCTGCCGCTCGTTGAGGATCAGGCTTTCATGCAGCACGCCGTGCTCGCCCAGCAAGCGCAGCATGCGGCCCTCGCCCCCCAGCACCTCGACGCGGACACCCGCCGGTTCGCCCTCGTGCAGCAGCACCCGGTCGCCGGGCAGCGCCCGCCCATGCGGCGTGTGGGCCTCCAGCAACAACTGCGGACCGCTGGGATCGGCGGAGATAAACACATGCCCGGCGCGAATCCCGGCCAGGATAGCCGGGATCGACAGGTCGTCCGCGTAGACCCAGGTGGTCGGATTGCCGATGAGATACGGGTAGGGGTGATCCGGCGTGCTGATGCGATGCAGATCGCTACCCCCCACCGCCGTGGGATAATGGCCGGAGTCCAGCAACCCCTCCCACAGGCCAAGGGTGACATAGTTAGACAGGAACCAGGGCGCCTGCCAGGCTTCGAAGGCATCGGTCTCCGGGAACGCCGGGAACCGCCAGTCGGGGCCGTCCTCCTTGGGGTGGTTGATGCTGGTCAGCGCCCCGCGCGCCCGCGCCGCCGCGATGATCTGTTCCATACCGGCCAGATCCCGGCAGCGGAAGTCGATCCAGTCGTCCGCGGCCAGGCCCCAGACGTTCAGGTGGCCCCACGGCGTCGTCACCTCTTCGCCGGGCAGCCACAAGAAATCGGGATGCGCGCCCAGCGCCAGTTCGGGGTTGACCAGGTTATGGTCGGTCATGGCGCCGAAGTCGAGGCCCCAGCGGCGGTGTTCCGCCGCCATCTCGGCCACGGAGTTGGAACCGTCGCTATGGTAGGTGTGAGCGTGAAGATTGCCCCGATACCAGCGCGCACCCTGGACCAGCACGCCCGGCTCATAGCGCGGGTACGGCACCGGCGCCGGCACATCCTCCGCCCGCGCGGCCACGGTGCAGGTGACGGTCACAGTATAGGCGCAACCCGCCGTCGTCACCTCCTCCATCCCTAGCATGATGTGCCACTCGCCCGCCGGCAGCGGCCCGCGCCGGTAGCCGGGCGTGGCCTCGTCGGGGGCCA
>JAICKM010000072.1 GCA_025927935.1 Chloroflexia bacterium
ATCTCCGTCTGGTCGGCTAGCGGAGCGAAGAATCTCCGTCTGGTCGGCCAAAAGGAAGATCTTCGCTCCGCTCAGTAGTCTGTCAACCGGGATCTGTCATTCTGAGCGGAGCGAAGAATCTCCGTCTGGTCGGCCAAAAGACGAGACTCTTCGCCGCGCTCAGAATGACAAATACGACTGAAAAGACTACTAAACGCCACCCGGCGCGGCGGGCGCCAGATTCTCAATCGGCACCGGGGCGACTGGGTCGGCCAGGGCGAAGCCGAAGATCTGCCCGTAGAAGTACAACTCGGCGTCGAGCGCGCGCTTGATGTTCTCGGCGCGGCGGAAGCCGTGCTGCTCGCCCGCGAACGGCAGATAGGCCACCGGCAGCCCCTTGGCGCGCAAGGCGGCGACCATGAGTTCGGCCTGGTTCGGCGGCACCACTTTATCCTCCAGCCCTTGCAGCAGGATGACCGGGCACGAGAGCCGGTCGGTGAAGTGGATGGGCGAACGCTCCACATAGAGATCGCGCCGCTCAGGATACGGGCCGATCAGGTTATCCAGGTCGTGTAGCTCAAACTTGTGGCTGTCGCGGGCCAGCGCCTCCAGATCGCTAATGCCATAGTGGCTGGCCCCGGCCTGGAAGACATCGCGAAAGGTGAGCGCGCACAGCGTCGTATAGCCGCCCGCGCTCCCACCCGTGATCGCCAGCCGCCGGCCGTCCACCAGACCCTGCTCCACTAGGTAGCGCGCGCCGTTCACGCAGTCGTCCACGTCTACCACGCCCCACTGGCCCTGGAGTCGTTGCCGGTAGGCGCGGCCATAGCCGGTGCTACCACCATAGTTCACGTCGAGCACGGCGATGCCCCGGCTGGTCCAGTACTGGACGTTCAGGCGCAGGTTCGGCCCGGTCGCACTGGTCGGTCCGCCGTGGCTCATCACCAGCAGCGGCGGCAGTTCCCCGGCGGGCGGCTGGTAGTCGCGGTTGCGCGGGGGATAGAAAAAGGCATACGCCGTGAGGCCGTGTTCGGTCGGGAACTCGATGGTCCGCGCCACCGAGATATAACCGGGATCGATGCGCACGTCCGTGGAACGGCGCAATACCGCGAAGCGGCGCGTCGCAAAATCGAGGACCACGGCTGCGGACGGCTGGGTGGAGGAGCCGCCGATAAACAGCGCCCGCCCGCCTACCACATGCAGGCTGCTGCCCACCGAGTAGGGCGAGTCGATGCGCTCCAACTGTCCGGTCGCCGTGTCGAGGAGACCCAGGCGCGACGTGCCCTGCTCGATGAAGCTGCACAGGATCTGCCGCGGGGAAAGGAAGCCATAAGTCGCCATGCCGAAATTCCACTGCGGCACGCCGAACTCGGCCTCTATTGGGCACAAAGCCTCGATTTGCCCGTCCCACAGCCGGTAGAGATTCCACCACCCGGTTGGATCGCTGACAAAGTGGAGCACGCCGTCCGGCGACCACTCCGGCTGGAAGACCGACTCGCGCGGTCCCCCGGCCACCTGCCCCGCGTTTGCAGGTCGCCCATCCAGCCCGATATCCGCGACCCACAGTTCATCGCCGTCCCAGGGCATGTTGGGATGGTTCCAGGTGAGCCAGGCCAGCCGTGTCCCGTCGGGGCTGAGGCGCGGGTTGGAATAAAAATCGTTCCCGCTCACCAGCACATCATCCGTGCCGTCGGCCAGCGACACAGCGACCAGCGTGTTGGCGGCGTGGATGTCGGACAGTGTGTGGTCCTCGCGCACACAGATGAGACGCTTGCGTGCCTGGTCGAGCACGGCGTCCGCGTAGCGCATGGGGCCGGCGGCGGTCAGCGGCTCCGGCGCGGCGCCGGGCGCCTGCCGGTAAATGCGCTGATCGGCGAAGTTCGAGAAGAACACCGTCCCTTCGTGGATGAGAAACGCCGCGCCGCCATATTCATGCACCCGCGAGCGCACGTTGAACGGCGGCGGAGTCACGTCCTGCGTCTGCCCGTCAGGGCTGCGACGCACGAGCACATTGCGCCCGCCCTCCGCCGGGCGGCTCTCCAGCCAATAAATGTCCTCGCCATCCGCCGTGATCCCGCCCAGCCCGATCGATTGTGAGACAATCAAGTCCGATGTAATGGGCGATTTCCAGGATCCATACGGTGCCACATGGGGGTCTGCCATGCCAAAATCCTCATTCCAGTCAAGCTGCCGATGCCTAAAATCGGCGCACATATAGCGGTATTATACAACGCACCGCCTGCTCTTGCTGTGCCGCGCATCCGTCGAGCAACACGATACCCGTCCGACTACTTCATCGGGGCAGCCGGGCGGGTGGAGGATTGCTTGGATTGCTTGCGCGGGGTAGATCATCGGCGGGCCGGTTTAGACCGGCCCGCCGGGTAAACGTGAGTACCGCACCAGGGTTACGGGAACACCATCTCGTCCGGAGAAATATCGGTCAGGGCGGACTTCATTTCCAGCACCGCCTGGCGGGCGTCCTCGACGGACCCTTCGTCTTCGATGGTCGTAATATCCCCGGGATCGCGGTCCAGGATCACCGATTTCAGCACCCGCCGCATGATCTTGCCGCTACGGGTCTTGGGCAGCATATGGACGAAGTTGACCTCGCCGACCACGGCCACGGGGCCTAGCTCCTGGCGCACTGTGTCCAGCAACTCCCGGCGTAGTGCGTCCGAGGGGTGATACTGCTGCTTGAGCACCACGAAGGCCGAAATGACCTCGCTGCGTACTGCGTCGGGCCGCCCGGTGGCGCCGGCTTCCGCCACGGCGTGATGCTTCAGGAAAGCCGTCTCCACTTCGATGGTGCCGATGCGGTGCCCGGCGATCTTGATGATCTCATCGGCGCGGCCCGCGAACCAGACATAGCCGTCTTCATCGAACTGGGCCGAGTCGCCGGTGTAGTAGACACCGGGGATGCGCTGCCAGTAGTCCTGCCCATAGCGCTCCGGCTCACCCCACAGGGAGGCAAGCAGGCCTGGGAACGGCCGCCGTAAGACCATAATCCCCTTCTCGCCGGGCGGCACCGGCTCGCCGTCGAGCGTGAGCACCGCCGCGTCGATGCCCGCCAGCGGGATGCCCGGCGACCCCGGCTTGATCGGCAGCATCGCCACGCCGTAGGGATTGCCGAAGATCGGGCCGCCCGTTTCCGTCTGCCACATGTTGTCGAGAACGGGGACTTCGTCCTTCAGCACCGTCTTCTGCAACCACTCCCAGGCCGGGGCGTTCAGCACCTCGCCCGCGCAGACAATCCGCTCCAGGCTGGAGCGGTCATAGGGCGCGGCGTGCTGTTCACCGTAGCGCATCAACAGCCGGACGGCGGTGGGCGAGGTGAAAATCCCGGTGACGCGCAATTCCTGCACCGTGCGCCAGAGAACCGCCGGATCGGGATGGTCGATGGCCCCTTCGTAGGCCACGGTGGTGCAGCCGACCAGCAACGGGGCATAGACGATGTAGCTGTGGCCCACCACCCAGCCGATGTCGGAGGTCGACCACCACACGTCGTCGGGTTTCATACCATAAATCCAGCGGCCCGTGGCGTGGATATACACCGGGTAGCCGCCGTGGGTATGCACGGCCAGTTTGGGTTTGGCCGTTGTCCCCGAGGTCGCCAGGATATAGGCCGGCTCGTTGGCCTCCATCTCCACATGGCCGCCGTCCTGGCCCGCGCCGTGGTGCAGGAATTCGTCCCAGGACAGGTCCCGCCCGGCGGTCATGCCCACCGTGGCGCCCGTCCGGTTCAGCACCACCACATGCTCCACATTGTCGCCCGCCTGTTCCAGGGCCGCGTCCACCAGCGGTTTCAGTACCACATCCTTGCCCTTGCGATAGGTGATATCCGCCGTGAACACCAGCCGGGACCCGCTGGCCTGGATACGGTCGCCCAGTGCGCCCGCGCCGAACCCGGCGAACACCACCAGGTGAATCGCGCCGATGCGCACGCAGGCCAGCATCAACATGATCGCCTCGGGGCACACGGGCATGTAAATGGTGATGCGGTCGCCCTTCTGGATGCCCATGCCGCGCAGCGCGGCGGCCAAACGCGCTACCTCCTCAAGCATCTGGGCATATGTGAACTGCCGGTGTTCGCCCCGCTCGTTGAGGTAGATCAGGGCCGGCTGGTCGCCGCGCCCCGCCGCCACGTGGTGGTCCAGACAGTTATAGGCCAGGTTGGTGCGGCCACCCACGAACCAACGAAACGTGGGGAAGTCCCACTCGAAGACGGTATCCCATTTGCGGAACCAGGGTAGCTGCTCGGCGGCGCGCCCCCAGAACGCATCAGGGTCCTCGGCGGCCTCGCGCCGCCAGCGCCGGACCAGGGGATTAATCAAATCCATACCTCAACCTCCTTCGCGCTATCGCTGCTACGTCTTGGTGCCCAAACGGGGCAGATCGGAGGATGGATGCCGGCTAAGCCGGGTGCCGTATGGGCCGCATTCAGAAAGGGGCAAGCAGAGATGGCCCATAGACCAGAGTATAGCACAATGCACGGGCGCCGATGTGGATAAGGTTGGGAATCCGCGCCATCCGGCCGGGTCGCTCCTGTTGGCTCAGGTGCTTTAGTGGTGGATGTACTGGGAGGGAACCCTCTACGGAGAGTTCCCTCCCATTTACCGGTGAATGGCAATGCTGAAGAATCTAGCGGACGTTGCCCCTGCTTGCCGGACTGCTCGCGCCGGCCGGTGCCGCCCCGGTCGGGAAGTCGCCGATGTTGCGCTCGTTGCCGCGGAAGCTGTTATCCTTGGCGTCATGGTCCCCGGCTTCGTAGAACAGGAGACCATAGGCTTCGTCCGTCGGGGGCGTATAGTAGTTGTCGCGGATGGTGTTCCCGGAAACATAGCCCTTGGCGGCAAAGCCGATCTGCACGCCATTCTGCGCGGCATCGCCGGAGCCGACCGGGCCGCGTCCTTTCACAACATTGTGCGTCACAAGTACAGCCGTGCCGTCTTCATTGGCGGTGATGCCGTTCTTCCCGTAGCGATCCACCGTGTTGCTGTCGATCAACACGTTCGACGTAAGGCCGCCGCTTCCACTCTGTACGAAGATGCCGAGTTCCGGCTGGCAGCCCAAAGCAGCCGGCTGGAGGATGTTCGTCACGTGCGTTGATTGGATTGCGCCCCACGCCGCGCGATAGAAGATACCGATATAGCCGGGGGAGCAAGCATTGAAGGCCGCACCGCTCCCGTCGACCGTCAGATTGCCGACCGTGACGCCGTGCGCGCCATCGGCCAGCACAATCGCGGCCATGGGCGCACCGGAGGACAGGCTGCTCGTGTTGGCCATCACGCTGGTCGGGCGAATCACGGTCCGATCCGCGCCGGCGCCCTGCACCGTCAGCGGCTGGGTGATGCTGATTTGCTCGGCATAGGTTCCGCTCGACACGTCAACCGTGTCGTTCGGCGCCGCTGCGTCAACTGCGGGCTGGATCGCCTCATAGTGATCGCGGCTATACGGCCAATCGACCTTTGTCACCCAGATATGGCCGCTACCCTGCCCGGTCCCGTTCTTCTCGGAGGTATAGAACAAGTAAGTGTTTCCCCCGATGGCGCCTGCCTCAGGCCAGTAATCCCACCAGGTATTAGCTCCATAACGGCCCGCTGTAACAGCATAGTTTGCCCCGGACCATGTCGTCCCATTGGACGACTGAGTCCAGCCGATGCGCTGGGCGCCATTCCCCAGGTCGGGCGCGAAGAAGATGTTGTACTTGCCGCTGGCATCCTTGAAGATCATCGGGTCCCAGTTGGTGACGCTGCCGCTAGCTGCCGCAACGAGAGTGGGCGGCGCCCAGGTCGTACCATTTGTTGAAGAAGTGATATAGTCCTGGCCTATGGCGGCGTCAACCATCACCAGACGGAATGTATGCCCATCCACGATGGCTTTGGGAATGGACATGCCCGCGGCGACCATCGCCGGTGCGGACCAGGTGGTGCCGTTGTAGCTGCGCGAGAAGATGCCGGCGCCAGTCGCGTCCTCGTAGAAGATCCACACCTTGCCGTCGTCGGTGGCTACAGCCTCGACGTTGAAGTACAGTCCGTCGTTCGGCAAGCCCGTTACCTGATTGCGCGTCGACCAGGTGCCGCCCGAATAGGTGTAATAATACAGCGGCCCGCCGTTGCCGCCGCTGGCCCAGAAGACCCAGATTTTACCGCTCTTATCTTGTGTGGCGGCAATAGTCCGGCCATAGAAATTGGGATCGAGGCCGGAGCGGTCAGACAGTTGTACCGGAGCCGTCCAGCTCTGTCCGTTGGTCGAGGTCTTATAGAAGATGTTATAAGCGGAGTTGTCTGCACTGCAAGCCGGCCGGACGCAGGGATCAGTCACGCTACGCGCGAAGAACAGGTAGTAGGGACCGTGCGCGGCTTTCAGAAAACTAGGGTTGCGGTCGTAAGCTGTACCTGTAGTGAGCTGGGTGGAGAGGCTGACTTCAATGGTATGGGTAGAAGTGGATGTATTCGCGGCAAAAGCACGCGCCGTGACGGTTTGGGCACTACTCAACAGGCCCGCTGCGACAATGACGGCGAATACGAGTTGCGTCAGTTGCTTGATCGACATCGGACATTCTCCTGGTATGAGTGACTGTGGCGTGCAGACAAATCGAGGATACTACTATGATGCTGAGGATGGAAACAACGCGAGAGGAGCACCTCCTTATCGGGCGGCAAAGCACGGCCCCGCCCGGCCAAACAGGAGCGGCGTGAAGCCTGCACCCGGCCAATGGACTAGCCTTGCGAGGGTTCGTGATGTGCAGTTCGCCAGAGGAAATCAGCGCCGGATCTCAAGCCCTACGTATGAAGATGCGACCCGGCAAGAACAAAATGGGTTGGCGATAAGAAGACTCTTAAACAACAAGTCTTGCTTACCTGGAGTTGATTATACGGACGCGGGTACGCAATGTCAAGTCAAAATTTCGTTAATATTTCGCTACATGGTCGCAACTGAATTTTTACTGGGGAGATCGATCGCTGCCGGTGTCGATGATCAGGTGCTTGTGCGGCGGTAACTGCTACTTCCAGCCGAGGTCGCGCAGGGCGGGTGCCAGCATCTGATCGGTGACCATCGGCGAGAGCTTGGCCGCGCCCCGGTTGTTCAGGTGGTTGGTGTCGCGGAAATCCTGCGGCTCTTGCCAGAGCGCGTGGTTGTTGTAGTCGGCATAGGTCATACCGTATTTGGCCGCGGTCTGCTGAAGGTAGGCGCGGTAGGCGGCGTAGGCGGCGGGGGGCAGGAAGGTCTCATGCACCTTGGCAACCGGCATGTTCAGCACGATCACCCGAATACCGCGGTCCTTTGCGAGTTGCAGGAACTGCTCAAAGCGCGTGGGCATCGTCCCGCCAATCGTGTAGTTCTTCAACAGGCCCCAACCGGGCGCGTTGACGTAGAGACCGCGCATGCGCGCGATAGCCCCGGCGTCCATCACGCCGTCGGCGGGCACGAAGCCGTAGGGGTCTTCCTTGATTCCGCCCGGCCAGGACGAGGCGCCCGGATCGTCGCGCTCGGTGACAGCGCTGCGGATGACGTTGCGCATGCGAAACAGGTACCAGGGCTGCCCCAGGAAGAAGCTCAACTGATCGTCGATGCGCTGGGTCGGATCGGGGAAGGCTTGCGAGTAATCCGGCAGCGTCGCCAGTTCGTCACGGTAGTCGTAAGTCGGCGGCAGGTCCAGGTACTCGTTGAACTCGTATTCGGCGGCCCCGTAGATGATCACGCGGGGTTGCTTGTCCGGCTGGACGACATTCTTAAGCATCCAGTAGTTGGCCTGCGGCGTCGCCAGCTTCATGCCCAGGTTCAGGATATGCACCGGCTGCTGGAACTGGGTCTTCAGTTCGTTCATCATCAGCACGGGGCTGAGGCCCAGTTGCACGCGCGAGCTACCCATCACCAGCACGTCCACGGGCGCCGGGGTCTGGTGATAAAGCGCCACGTGCCAGAGCGTGCGGTCACGCTCCGTCGGGTCGGACAGCACCAGCGGCTCCAGCGCCACCCGCGTGATCACGTCGAGCACCACCAGCAAGAGCAACAGCACTCCTAACTGGCGCAGGATGGCCCGGTGGCGCGGGACCGGCACAGGCGCCGCGGTAGCCGGCGCACTGGGCTTGGCCGGCGCGGGAGCCACGGCGGCGCGGGCGGGCGCTTCAGCGGTCGCGTCTTGCACGCCGGTGGCGGCGACATTGGTGGGCATGGGCGGATCGTTCGTCAAGTCAGCCATCCTAGAACTGGAAGTAAATAAAGCTTTGCGCGGCGGCAGGGAAAATGATCATCCAGAGGATCAGCACTACGGCGTAGGCCGGGCGCACGGTCCATTCCCAGTGCAGCACGCGCGCCTGCAACGCCTCCGGTACTCGGTCGCGCAGCCAGTGTACCCCACCCACCAGCACGAAATAGCCGATCATCACGCCCAGCACAATCCAGCGGTCGTTCGCGGCATAGATCTCTTCACCAGCGGTGGGCCAGATCATGCGCATCAGGAACTGGCGCATCGTCGGGATATCCGAGGCGCGGAACAGCACCCAACTGAGACAGGTGAAATGGAAAGTCAGCGCCATCGCCAGCAAATAGCCCAGGGGGCTGCGCCAGCGGGCGAAGCGACCTGGGGGCGGCGCCTCACCGGGGAACGGATCGGCCTTGCGCGGCAGGATGCCGTGATCGCCCATCCAACGCAAGGCCACTAACCCGACGCCCTGGAACGACCCCCACAGCACAAAGTGCCAGGCCGCACCATGCCAGAGGCCGCCCAGCGCCATCGTCAGGAACAGGTTGCGGTAGTTCTCCAGCCGCGAGCCGCGCGAGCCGCCCAGCGGGATGAACAGGTAATCGCGCAGCCAGGACGACAGCGACATGTGCCAGCGCCGCCAGAAGTCGGCCAGGTTACGCGCTAAATAGGGCGCGGCGAAGTTCTCCGGCACGGTGAAGCCGAACAATTGCGCCGACCCCCGCCCGATGTCGGTGTAGCCCGAAAAGTCGAAGAAGATCTGGAACGCGAAGGCGTAGACGGCGATCCAGGTCTCGGCGCTGCTCAGGTTGGTCGGATTATCGAAGCCCAGATTGGCGATACGCGCCAGCGAGTCGGCTAGAATCACCTTCTTGAACAGGCCGCGCAAGATCAGAAACAGGCCGTCGTAGGCCAGGGCCAGGTTGAAGGCCGGGTATTCCTGCAACTGATGGACGAACGCCTGGTAACGTTTGATCGGCCCGGCGATCTGGGTGGGGAAGAAGGCGGCGAACAGGGCGAACTGCACGAAGTTGCGCACCGGCGGGCTGCCCCGCCAGACATCCACCACGTAATGGATGAACTCGAAGGTGAAGAACGAGATGCCCAACGGCAGCAGAATATTCGCCGTCGCCGCATCGAGTCCGGCGGCGCGCGCTGTGCCGATGAAGAAGTTGGCGTATTTGAAATAGCCGAGCACGCCGAGGTCGACCACGACGGCCAGGGCCAGCCAGGCCCGGCTGCGCTGCCGGGCGATGAGGAACCCGAAGCCGTAGTTGACCACGGTGAGCGCCAGGATCAGCCCAACATAGGCGGGGATCCAGTTCATATAGAACAGGTAACTGGCGACCAGCAAAAACGGATAGCGGATGCGCCGGGGCACGACCCAGAACAGGATCACCACCAGCGGGAGGAAAAAAGCGTAATAGATACTGTTGAACAACATGCGCGACGCGACTCCTCGGCGATATCGGGCAATTATACCACCCTGCTGAGAGCAATGTCCAGAGCCGCGGTTAGTTTTCAGCCGTCAGCCGTCAGAAATCAATAGCTCGACTGAGAAGTGTAGCCACTGTAGGGGCCGGTTTCAAACCGGCCCGTGGCCCACCAGCGCACACGGTGGCTGCTATAGAGTCCGGTTTGCAATCGGCCCGTGCCTGACCGGATCGGCGGCGGGCCGGGTTGAAACCGGCCCCTACAACGCAAAATCGCAGGGGGAGCTGCGCGGCGCGGGCCACATGGCAGCCAGGGCGGGTCACTCTAAGCGCAGCGTAGAGTCTCCGGCGCCGTGCTTACGGGCGGCCCTCAGGAGGCGGCGGGCAGGGGGGCAGATCGGGCACGGGATAGCTCAGATGGTAGCCTTGGGCGTAGGTGACGCCAATAGCGCGCACGATGTCCAGGGTGGCCGCATCTTCCACGAGGATGGCGACCGTTTCTTTGCCCAGAGCGCGGGCCAGAGTGTGGATGGCTCGCACGATCTCGCGCGTGCTGGGGTCGGGCACCAGCATACGGATGAACGAGCCGTCGATCTTGACCTGGTCCACCGGCAGATGGCGCAGGTAGGTCAGCGAAGCAAAGCCGGTGCCGAAATCGTCGAGGACGAAGCGGCAGCCCAGATCCGTCAACTGGCGGATCCAGCGCTCGGCGCGGCGCAGATCCTGGAGGACGGCGGCCTCGCTCATGGCGAAGGCCAGGCGCGCGGGCGCCACACCTTGATCATGCAATTGCGCGCCAATGTAGTCGAGCAACGCCTCATCCGCCGGGCTGTACGCCGAGAGGTTGACGGTCAGGCGAATGGTGGTGTGGCTGGCAAGCGTGCGGACGGCTTCCTGCACCATCCAGCGGTCCAGCAGCGGCATCAGGCCAAACCGCTCAGCGGCGGGCAGGAAGCCGCCCGGTTGGATCAGCGTGCCATCCTCCGCCCGCATACGCAGCAGCGCCTCATAGTCCACCACCTCGGCGTCGCCCACGCGCAATACCGACTGGAAGTAGAAGAGCATGCGGTCGTCGCGCAGGGCGTCCTTGATACGCCGCGCCCACTGGTGGGCTTCAGTCAGCCGGACGAGGTTTTCGGCGTCGGGCTGGAAGCGGATGACCTGGTTGCGGCCCTGTTCCTTGGCCGTATACATGGCGATATCGCCCTCGGCCAGCAGCACGTCGGCCTGTTGCTGCCCGTCGATGGGCACCAGGCCGATGCTCAGGCCCAGGTCGAAGCGGTGCCCCTGGAGAATAAACGGAAACTCGGCGATCCCGGCGCGCATACGCTCGGCGATAGCCGCCGCGGGTTCGACGTCCAGCCCTTCCAGCAGCACGGCGAACTCGTCGCCGCCCACCCGCGCCAGCAGGTCGCCCTGGCGCAACTGCTCGGAAAGGATCTGCGTCAGGATAATCAGCAACTGGTCGCCCGCCGCGTGGCCGATAGTGTCGTTGACGATCTTGAAATTGTCCAGATCGAGAAACAGCAGCGTGCTCACCCGGCCCCGGCGTGCGTGGAGCGCGGCCCGCTCCAACGCTTCTTCCAGCGTCTGCCGGTTGGGCAGATTGGTCAGCAGATCGTGGCTGGCCTGGTGGCGCAGCCGCTCCTCATGCTGCTTGCGCTCGGTGATGTCCTCGCCCACGCTCAGGAAGTGCATGATCGCGCCGGTCGCGTCGCGCACCGGGCTGATCGTTTCTTCCTCGATATAGAGGCTGCCGTCTTTGCGCCGGTTAATCAGTTCGCCGTGCCAGACGGCGCCCTCCTGGATCGTCGTCCAGCGCTCCTGATAGGACAGGCCATTCTGCTGGCCGCCCTGGTAGAGCCGCAGCGGGCGCCCCAGCACCTCCGCGACGGTATAGCCGGTCATCCGGCTGAACGCCGGGTTGGCCCAGGTGATCATCCCGTCATGGTCGGTCAGCACCATGGCGTGGGCGGCGGCCTCCAGCGCCAGGGCCTGGACGTGCTGCGGCCCGGCCCCGTTGGTGGAGGGTACAACGACGGGCGCGGGGGCCGCCATCCGGGCGAGGATCGCATGCAACTCAGGCGCCCGGCAGGTCAGCGCATCCTGCGCCTCGCGCAGCCACTCAGTACCCCAGGATGGCGCGCCCGGCGGGCGGACGAGCAGGAGCGCGTAGCCTGCCCCGAAGGCGGTCTCGTCCAGCGGGCTGAGCAAGACCTCGACCGTGCGCCCGCCGCCGCTTGGATCGGGCACGGCCAGGGTCAGCAACCCGGCGGCGGTGCGGCGGGTCGCCGCGCGGCGGGCCGATCCGCGGACACGAGCCGGGCGAGTCGCCGGGGCCAGCACCGCCGCCGCCAGCGCCCGCAGGCTATGATCCCCGGCCTCCAAAGGGATCTGGGCCAGGAGCGTGCGCGCGGCGGTGTTGCCCAGCACAATCGTCCCTTGCTGGACATCGAGAATCAGGGCCGCGCAGGGGATATCGTCGAAGAAGTCCGGTAAAGCGGGACCGGGTAGTTGCATGTGCTTTTGCCTCATGCCTCCCCCGGCTCGATCCCGCCGGAGCCACGTCGGGCGGTAGGAGCAGGCGCGGAAGCGGTGCGTGGCGCTAAGGGACCGGGGGCGCAGGCGAGGCAGCGGCCCCCGGCCTAATCGTACAGGAAGCGGTGCTGGGTGAAAGCAAGGGCCACCCCACAGCCGCCGTCCTGGGCCGGTTCGGTGCGCACGACCACGCCGCGGGTGGCAATGCGCGGCACGGGAACGGCATCACCCAGCGCCGTCGCGAGGCGCACGATGGCAAAAAGCTGGACTCCTTTGGCAATGGGGCGCGGCAGATGGACAAAGAGGCCCCCGGCGCCCAGGTTGTCGATAAGCGTGTTGACCTCAAATGCCTCACCGTTGGCGTCGATGCCGCGCACGGTCGCCGGGTAGGCGATCTGCACGCGCGGTTTGTCGCGGCGCTCGACCCACACACCGGGAGTTCCCATCATCCCGCTACCCCCCGCCAACATGGAGGCAGATGCCCCGCAGGCCGCCTCCCGGCCATTATCCACCCAACCGCGCCCTGCCTTGGGGCGCGGTCGTCTATGATTCCCGCGTTTCGACATTATCACCAAAGGCTTGCGGCGAGAGCACGGCATCGAGCCGGCTCAGCCGGGCCTTCAAGTCGCGGGCCGTGGGCCGCTCAGCGGACCGCCGGCGCACCATCTGCATGATGATCGTATCTAACATGGGCGGCACATCCGGCATCAACGTCGTGATGGGCGGGAAATTGGTCAGCGTGCTCAGCTCAGCCAGGTTGACCTTCGCCAGGTTGGTGAAAGCGGCGCGCGGGTTGCGCCCGGTAATAAGGTGGTGCATGGTTGCGCCGAGGGCGAAGACATCCGAGGCAGGACCGGGATGGCCCTCCCACTGCTCCATGGGCGTGTAGCCGGGGCTGCCGAAGGCCGAGGAGCGCGAGGGCACATACGCCGGCATCCGCACGGTGGCTCGCGCCAGGCCAAAGTCGACCAGCGCAACTTGCCCATCGGGGCGGCGCACCAGGTTCGAGGGTTTGATATCGCCGTGGATGATCGGATCGGGATGCAGGCTATGGATCGTCGCCAGCACATCGACCACCTGGCGCAGATAATCGATCACTTCGGGCACGGGCAACATGCCGCCGCGATCCGTCAGGTATTGCTGGAGGTTCTGGCCGGGCACAAATTCCAGGACCAGGTAGAACGACCCGCTGTCCATGAACGAATCATAGTAGCGCGGGATCGCCGGGTGTTCGCGGCTGAGCCGGCTCAGCAGGCGCGCTTCTTCGTGAAACATGGCCTCAGCGGTCGCGCGGGCTTTGCGGTTGGGCGGACTACGCAACTCCTTGACCGCGCGCAAGCCGCCGGTCGAGGTGGCTTCCGCCAGGTACAGACTCGCCATGCCGCCGCGGTCGAGGCGCCGGATCACGCGGAATTCGCCGTTGCGCAGCAGCTTGCCTTCGACGGGCGGCAGCGGCCCGAGCAGGCACCCGCAGACCGGGCACGCGGGCGCCGGTTGCGGCAGCACGTGCCCGCACCGGGGGCACTGTGTGAAAGGATTCATAGGCTCTGGATATCCTGCTCCCCGCCGGGCAATGCAGCCTCCATGCCGCGCGGGAGAACGGTAGTATGGTTCGCAGTGGTTCGGGCGTATCCGGGTAAATTATCTCGTACTTCAGTATATGCGCGGCTGCCGTTGCTGTCAACACTCAGCAGCCCGCGCTGGCGCGAGGATGAAGTGCCTGGAAGCGACGGATCGGGCGGCGGCGTAATTTTTCGTGGCGCAGAGCCATTATAATAGTAGACCGGTGCCGGTACAAGGTACGAGCGGGCCGCCCCTGGGCGCCGGGCCGGATACCCGGCGCCGCGGCCTGCCGGTTGACCCCATGTCGTATAATAGGTATGATTAGCAGGTAGCCTCGACCCGGCGGGGACGAACCGGGACCGGCCGGGGCGTGAGGCAACGCCGGCGAGAGACCCGTATGGGCAAGCATCGAACAACGGCCGTAAGGCCCCGAAGAGCGTCGCGCGGGGTCCGGCGGGGTAGCGCCCTGCTGGAACTGGCCCTTGTGCTGCCGTTTTTGGCGGCGTTGCTGCTGGGCGTCGCCGACATTGCCCGCGCCTATGGGGAGCAAGTTGCGGTCGCCGAGGCCGCCCACCAGGGCGCGCGGGCCTGGGCGCTCACCAACGGCAATGCCCCGGCGGTGCAAACCGCTATCGACAGCGCGATTAACGATCCCGATCTCAGGGGACGCATTACCCGGTTGAATATCTGCTACGATCCACCCAATCCCGATTGTGGATCTGATTATACGCCCGGTGCGGTGAGCGTGCGGATTATCTACCGCTATAATCTGCTGTTCGGTTTCTTCGACGATCTCGTTGGCGGAGAGCAGTTGACTTTGTCGAACAGCGCGACGATGCCTCTGGGTGTAACCGGCCCCTAGTTACCGCTGTGCCAAGGACCCCTTATGCAGCATGCTCCTCTATTTCTCCCGGCGCCCCGGCGCAGACGGCGCGGCCAGGCGATGGTCGAGTTTGCCCTGACCGCCACGCTGCTGTTCCTGCTGGTGGTCGGGATCATCGAGGTCTCGCGGGGCATCCTAACCATTAATATGTTGAGCAACGGGGCGCGGGAAGCGGCACATTATGCCGCGTTGCATCCCGAACTGGATGCGGCCACGCTGACCGCCAATGCCCACAGCCGGGTGGTGGATGCCAGCCTGGGTCTGGCCGATCCCGCCGCCCTCCAGACGCAGATCGATTGTCCAAGCTGTCGTGGCGGCGCATCCGAGTGCCTCGACCCGGCGCTGGTACCGCCCCCTGCTGTGCCGGGACCGGCCTGCGACGCGCTGGCGCAGCGCCTGACCGTGACGGCGACCGTGGCTTACACTTTTACCACGGTCGCGCCGATCCCCGGCCTGACCAACGGGATCCCGATCGTGTTTTCGTCCACGGCCCAACGGGAGCGTTAATATGGCAAAGACGCGATTGTTGCTGCGGGACCGCGTGCGCCGCGGCCAGACCATCGTCATCGTTGCGCTCAGCGCCCTGGTGCTCCTCGGCCTGGTGGCGCTGGCCGTGGATGGCGGCAGCGCCCTGGTGCAGCGGCGCAACATGCAGAACGCCGCCGACGCCGCCGCGCTGGCCGCCGCCCAGCTTTTGCAGAGCAACATGACGACGAGTTGCACGAATATCGGCCCAATCCCTTGCTATCCCGCGTACCTGCTCACGAAACAAGATGTCCTTAATCGCGTGCAACAGTTAACTACGGCAAACGGCGCGCAGAATTACACGCTGGAATATCACTTCAACACCTGTCAATCCCCCCCCTGCTACGCGGCACCACCAGGTCCGGCAACAGATCCGCTGCCGCCTCTGTCTCCTGGGAATCCTTGGATAGATGGGGTGCGTGTCAC
>JAICKM010001052.1 GCA_025927935.1 Chloroflexia bacterium
CCGGTAGTCCACCTGGGTGTCGCGCTACTGAGCTTCATCCGCCGCCGCGAACCGCGCTATGCGGTGGCCGCGCTGGTGGTGCTCGCGCTCCTGGCCGGCAGCGCAATCCTCGCCTTCACCCGCCACTAGGCCGCGCGAGCCGTGAAGTCCCGTCGATAGACCCAGATGTCGTAGGCTACCCGGAAGCCCGCCGATTGGTAAAGGCTAAAAGCGGCATCCCGATAGGTGTCCGTCTCCACGGTCAGCAGGGTCGCCCCGTGCGCTTGCAGGCGCCGCAAACCCTCCAGCAACACCGCCCGGCCCAGCCCCTGGCCCTGAAAATCGGGGTGGACACCCAGCGGCTCCACCTGGCCCAGCACCGCGCCACCCGGAGCGTGGTGGTCCAGCCAGCCGACACAAAACGCCACCAGTTGCCCGTCCGGCGCGGCAATCACCAGATCGAGATCGGGGAGATATTCCGGCTGCTCCAGCGTGCGGGCGCGCCACGCGGCGGTCATGTTCGGGCTGCCGAAGGCGGCGCGGTGTAACTCCGCATAGGCTTCCACCTCGGACAGCCCGGCCAGCGGGCGCACGACGAAGCCCTCCGGCAGCACGGCGGGCGGCACCGGCTCGGCGGCGGAGCGCGCCATGAAGACCTGCGACCAATCGGCCTGGCGCACGAACCCGGCCCGCTCCAGGTCGCCCTGGCGATCCGTTTGATCGGCGCGCACGCTGACAAACCAGGCCGGGCGCCCGCCGGGTGTCCCCGCCCCGGCCTGGGCGCGCGCTATCGCCCAGGTCAGAATCATGGGGTGGATTCCGTACTCACGCACATCCGGGTGATCCGCGTAGTCGATGGCCCAGAACGGCGGTTGCAACACGGCCCAGGCCAGCAGCCGGCCCGCGCCGTCTTCCCAGAGACCGATATTGCCGGGATCGTCGAAAGCCCAGGAGCTGAACCGGTAGGGTAAATCGGCGATGTGGATGTTGCCGGCCGGGTGGGCATGGGCCAGATCGGTCATGCGCCGCTGGTCGGCCTGGCCCGCGTAAGGGCGCATGCGGATACGCATGGGGCGACCTCCATCTGGAGGATGCGCGGACAAACCAAAAGCCGGACAATCCTTGCGGATCCTCCGGCTTTTGTGCTCCTGTATTTTGCTCTTATTGCTAAGACCAATTTACTGAAGTGATATGAGTATAGCACTGCTTCTGTGGTCTGTCAATCCCTTTATCCACAATCTTATCCACGAAATTATCCACCGGAATTGTGGATAAGTTGAGCTTGTCTGCTATCCCATCCGCACGACGAGGGTATGCCGGCCCGCGGGCAGCCGCAGGGGCGGAGCGGGCGGCAGCGACACGCCGTCCAGGGTGGCGGCGAGGACCGGGCGCGGCAGGCAAACTTCGTAGCCGCCGGGCGGCCCAGGGGCGCCAGTTACGTCGAGGGTGAGGGTGCCATCGCCCGGCCAGGACGCGCGCAGGGTGAGCGGACCCCAGGCGGTCGGAGCAGCAGGCGCTTCCACCGCGCCTGCTTGCGCCAGCCAGGCGGCGGGCAGCCCGGCCAGCAGCACGAGCCGGTCGCCCTGCTCGAACAGCAGCAGTTCGCGCAGCAGCAGGAGCCACTCCGCGGAGGCCCAGCCGTGGTGGCCGTCGCCCATGCTGCCGCCCCCGGTGCGCGGGTCGATGGCCTCCGGCCAGGTGAACGTCCCCGTGGCGTGGTTCAGCAGCCAGGTCACCAGGGGGAAGGCGTCGGGAGAGCGGCGGCGCAGCAGGCAGCGGGCGATGCGCATGTTGAGATAGGTGCCCCACCCGTGGTGGACGGTCCGCTCGAAGAAGA
>JAICKM010000574.1 GCA_025927935.1 Chloroflexia bacterium
ACGGCGGGCGGATTCTCCTGGTTCGCCAGGGCGCGCGTCCAGACCTGCTCGCGTTGCGCGTAGGACAGGGTCGCCAGCACCGCGTCGGGCAGGATGCCGCGATAGGTGGTGCGCCAGGTGTCCACCACCACGCGGGCGATGGCCGGGATGTCCGCCGGCCCGGCTTCGCGGATGCGCATGGGTCGTCTCCCTCGAAGACATGTCACTCTGAGCGCAGCGAAGAGTCTCGTCGCAGTAGGAGACGAGATGCTTCACTGCGTTCAGCATGACAGGAGTAGCCGGGCGCTCACCCGCCCGGCGGCTGGGCGCGCTGCCAGGCCACCTGCGCGGCCAGCCCCTCGCGCAGCGGCACCTGCGGCGTGAAACCCAGGTGCTCGCGGGCCAGCGTGGTGTCGGCCAGGGCGCGGCTTTGCTCGCCGGGGCGGGCCGGACCATGCTCGACGATGGCCGGGCGCCCGATCAACTCCTCCAGGATGGCGATCACCTGGTTGGCGCTGATCTCCTCCGACCCGCCCACGTTATAAACCGCGCCGCGCGTGAAGCGCTCCTGCGCCAGCAGTGTGGCGCGCACGATGTCGCCCACATAGGTGTTGCCGCGCAACTGGTTGCCGTCGCCGAACACCGTGATCGGCTCGCCGTGCAGGATCTTGTCGATGAACAGATAATAGCCCATGTCGGGGCGCTGGCGCGGGCCGAACACCGAGAAATAGCGCAAGATGGTCGCGGGGATGCCGAACTGGCGGTCATAGGTCTGCACCAAGTTTTCGGCGGCCAGCTTGGTGATGCCGTAGGGCGACACCGGGTGCGGCGTGGTTGTCTCCGGCCCGGTGACTTCGCTGCCGTAGACGCTCGACGTGCTGGCGTGGATGAAGCGCTGGACGCCGCCCGCGATGCGCGCCGCTTCGAGCAGGCGTTGCGTCGCCTGGATATTGCAGGTCATGTAGAGGTCGAAGTTGGTCCAGCTCAGCAAGAGGCCGCCCATGGCCGCCAGGTGGAACACGGTGTCCACCCCCTCCAGCGCCGGGGCCAGGTCGTCGGTGCGCAGATCGCGCTCGTGGAAGGTGAAACGGGGATTGGCCCGCAGCGCGGCCAGGTTACGCTCCTTCACGGCGCGGGGATAGTAGGGGATAAAGGCGTCCAGCCCGGCCACCTCGGCGCCGCCGCCCACCAGGGCCTCGCACAAATGGGAGCCGATAAACCCGGCGGCCCCCGTCACCAGACAACGCACAAACAGGCTCCTTTTTCTGCGGCCCGCTGCCGCCCGCGTAGGACCAGATTCACCGCAGAGACGCAGAGGACGCAGAGATTTGGAGGGGAAGATCAAGAGGTCCACGCATCGACTACCTCGGCAGACAACGTGCCGCGCGACCGGGGCGTTATTTGACCTCGCAAAGATCCCCAATCGGCATTCTTTTAATGATCTCTGCGTCCTCTGCGTCTCTGCGGTGAATCTGACCGGATGTCAGCACTCAGCACTCGTGAGCGGGATGCGCACGACGAAGCGCGTGCCGCCCTCCGGCGGCCCTTCGACGGCGATCTGCCCGCCGTGCAACTCCACGATCTGCCGGCTGATATGCAGGCCCAGGCCCATGCCGCCGAAAGAGCCGGGACCGTGCCCCTGGTAGAAGCGCTCGAAGATCCGCTCGCGCTGCGCGGGCGGGATGCCGATGCCCTGGTCCGTCACCGTGATCTGCAACCAGTCCGCCTCCGGCGTGCTCAGTGTCACCACCACCGGGCCGCCGTCCGGGCTGTATTTGACGGCGTTGTCCAGCAGATTGGTCAGCACCTGCTCCAGGCGCAGCGCGTCCACGTAGGCTGGGAGCGACGGCGGCGCGTCCAGGCGCAGGGTGTGCTTCCGGCTGCGCGCTTGTGTGGCGCGCACCAGGCCGGCGGCTAGGCCGACCACGTCGGCGGGGGCACGCTCCAGCGCCAGCCGTCCGGCCTCGATACGCGCGCTGTCGAGCAACTGGCCGACCAGGTGGGCCAGCTTGGCCGACTGCTGATCGATGACATGGAGCGCGCGGCGCACCCGCTCCGGGTCGGGCGGCCCGGCTTTCTCGTACTGGCGCAGCGTCAACTGGGCATAGCCGCGCAGGCTGGTGATCGGCGTGCGCAGTTCATGGGCAGCCACCGAGAGAAACTCGTCGCGGGCGCGCACGGCCTCCTGCGCCGCCCGATAGAGGCGGGCGTTATCGGCGGCCACGGCGGCGCGCTCGGCCAGGTCCTCGGCCAGGCGCCGGGTGGCGGGGTCAAAGCCGCGCGCCGAGTCGGAAGTCAGGAACGTGATCGCGCCGAGGATGCGGCCACGGGCGCGCAACGGCACCACCATGTAGCTGCCCAACCCAAGACGCGCAGCCAGGGCCAGGTGTTCGGCATCGCGGGTGGCCTGCGCGGGCAGCGTGGCCGGCGGCTGCGCGACGACCAGGGGCCGGCCGGTGCGCAGCACCTCGATTACGGGATGCGCGCTGCCCGGTAGGGGCGGGAAGCGCCGCAACTCCGCGGCGTCCGCCGCCTTCGCCGGGTCGGCGTGCGCCGCGGCCACCCGGCGGATTGTGCCGTCGTCTTCCACGATGTCCACATAGCACCAGTCGGCCAGTGCGGGCACCGCCAGTTGGGTGATATTGTCCAGGGTGGTCTCGAAGTCAAGCGAGGCGGCCAGCAGCGCGCCGGCCCCGGCCAGGAACCGCGCGGCCTCGGTGGCCCGGCGGCTCTCGGTCATGTCGTGGAAGATGCTGATCGCCGAGACGACGCGGCCCGCCGGGTCGCGTACCGGGGTGGCGCGGACGACCGACCAGCGCTCCTCGCCGGTGGCCCGCACACGGAAGCGCAGCAGCATGCCGGGATGGGCGGCCCCCGCAAAGGCTTGCCGCGACGGCAACTGCGCCAACGGGAAGGGCCGGCCCTCCGCGTCGAGGATCTCGAACTTGGCTAGGGCGTCGCCGGGCGGGGCGGCCAGCACCGCTTCGGGCGTGGGATAGCCCATCATCTGCGCGGCGGCCTCGTTGGCATAGAGGATCTCGCCCGCCGGCGAGGTCATGGTGATGCCGTCGGCCACGCCGCGCAGGATGATCGCCAGTTGGTCGCGCGAGCGGCGCAGGTCTTCCTCTACCTGGGTGCGGCCGATGAACTGGCCGATCTGGCTGCCCAGGGCCGCCGTCACCGCGAGCAGGTCCGGGTCGAACCCGCCCGGCTCCCGGCTGAGAAACTCCACGACGCCCAGGACGGCAGGCCCGACTCGGATGGGGAAGGCCAGCGCGCTGCGCAGCCCCGCCGCCCGCGCCGCCGCCGTCCACGGCGACGCCGCCTCCTGGGCCAGGTCCACGATCCAGATCGGCGCGGCCCCCGCCCAGACGCGACCGGGCAGGCCGCTCTCGCGCTCCAGCGCGGGTTGGTCGCGCAGCAGCGGGTCCAGATCGGTGGGCGCATCGGGGCTGCACCAGACTTCCGTGCAGCGCAGCCGGGCGCCGGCGCCATCCACGCGCCGGAGCACGCCCAGGTCCCAGCCCAGCGTCCCGCCGATGGCCTGCAAGATGGCCGGCGCGGCCTCGGTCAGGCTCGTCGCTTCGCTCAGGACGCGCGTGACGGTGTACTCAACCAGCAGGTGGCGCTCGGTCCGTTCGCGGATCGTGATATCGCGGGCGATACTGAGCACCGACTCGACCGTGCCGTTGGGCGCGAATTCGGGCGTCAGGCGCGCCTCGAAAAAGTGGGTCGCGCCGTCCACCGTAAAGCTAAAGTGGAACGTTTCTTCCTGCCCGCCGGCAAACACCCGGTCCACCACGCTTTCCTGCTGCGCTTGCGCCGCGCCCAGCAGGCCCAACTCGGCATTGGTGCGGCCCAGGAATTCGGCCACGGGCCGCCCGGTCAGCCGCTCCACGGCCTGGTTTACATAGAGGTGGCGGTGGGCGCGGTCGAAACGGGCGATAATGTCGGGCGCGTGGTCGCCCAGCGTCTGGAATTGTTCGGCGCGGCGGCGCAACGCCTCCTCGCTCCGCCGCCGCTCCAGGGCCGCGCCGAGGATAGCGGCCACCGCCTGGAGGAACAGCACGTCGTCCGTGGGGAAGGCGCGCGGGCGGATGCTGTGGGCGCCCAACGCGCCCCATGGCCCTCCCGGCCCCGGAATCGGGACACAGACGCCGCTGACCACGCCGTAGGCGGCCAGGAAAGGCGCCTGGAAGCGGGTTTCGGCGGCCAGGTCGGCCAGGACGACGGGCGCCCCGGCCCGCAGCGCGTAGCCGGCGTGCGAATGCGCGCCCCCGGCCACCACGGGACCGGCGCCCAGTACCGTGTCCCAGCCGTGCGTGGCCCGCAAGCGGAAAGCATCGTCGGCGGGCAGATATTCGAGCACGGCGCTGAACTCGACGCCGAGCGTGGCGGCGAGACAATTCACGGCGGCGGCCAGCACGGGCGCGGGGTCGGGTTCGGCCAGCGCGCGGCGGCTCAACTCGGCCAGCAGCCGGGCACGCGCCTCCGCCCGCTCCTGCGCGGCCAGCCGGGCCTGCAACTCGACCACCTCAGCCCGCACCTGCGCCAGGGTCGCCGCTGCGTCGCTCACGCCGTCGCCCGTATTGGGTTGGCGGGGTCTCGCACTCATCGCTCCCAGTTTACACCATCCGCGCGGCGCTGGCGAGTGCTGCGTGCTGCGTGCTGAGCGAGACAAGCGGTTAGAAGTGTCGCTGTATCATGGTCATGACTGCTCAGCCGGTCCCCAGA
>JAICKM010000916.1 GCA_025927935.1 Chloroflexia bacterium
AACCGCGGCAAATCCTCCAGGGAGGTCCAGTTCTCGACGGCGTCCCAGTCGGGGAAGCGCTGCGCCCCCGACGCCGGGCTGCGCTCCAGCACCCGCACGGCGCGCCCGGCCCGCTTGAGGTTAATCGCGGCGGTCAACCCCGCCACCCCGGCCCCGGCGATCACGATCTCGCGCTCCATATGCACCTCCGCTTGCATATCCACGGGCCTCAACGTCGGCGCCGCCGGGCGAGAACGCGAGAGGCCAGAGCGGGATCTACCGGCGCCGCTGTGGCTATTATAGCACGCGCCGGGGGCGTACTGTCCGAATTGCCCAAATGCCCGTTACCCTGGTTGCGATAGCGCATTTTGTATGATATGGTTGCGCCATAGCGGGCATTAGCCGGCATCCCTCTGCGTGTTGAAACCCCGCCTTGCGTGAACAGATCGGGCCTGCCTGTCGGGGCCGGGCGGCCGATATCCTCAGGAGGTACACGCGCATGGATGCTATACAGCCGGCCGGTGTGCGCCCGGTATCGGCGGGGGTGCGACGGCTGACGCGGATCATCAGCGTGCTGGCGCTGGTGGTCGGGCCGCTGCTCTTCTTGCTGCCCGATCAGACCGGCAACCTTTTCGCCTGGACAATCAACCCCCCGGTGACGGCGGCCTTCCTCGGCGGCGCCTATATGACGGCGCTAACCATCGAACTGCTGGCCGCGCGGGAGCGCCTCTGGGCGCGGGCGCGCGTCGTCTATCCCGGTATGATTCTGTTTACCACCGTGACGCTGATCGCCACGCTGCTCCACCTCGATAAGTTCCACTTCGCCGCCCCCGGCTTCTTTGCCCGGTTCACGGCCTGGGCCTGGCTGATCATCTATGCGCTGGCGCCCCCGGTCATGCTGGCGCTGCTGGTCTACCAGTTGCGCGCGCCGGGCGGCGACCCCGCGCATCGCGCGCCGGTGCCGTCCTGGTTTCGCGGCGTGCTGGTGGCGCAAGCCGTGAGCATGATCGGGCTGGGCCTCGCCATGTTCCTGGCGCCGGAGACGTTCGCCGGACTGTGGCCCTGGGCACTGACCCCGCTGACGGCGCGCGCCGTGGGCGCCTGGCTGATCGGCCTGGGCTTTGCCGTGGCCCACGCCGCGTGGGAGAACGACTGGGAACTCATCCGCATCTGCATGATCGGCGACATCGTGGCCGGGGCGCTACAGTTGCTCGTGCTGGCGCGCTTCGCCGGGACTATGCAATGGGCCGCGCCCAACGTCTGGGTCTACCTGGTGTTCCTGTTGGCGATGGTGCTCATCGGCACCTACGGCGTTTACGCCACGCGCCGGTTCGCGGTGCGTGCCACCCAGGCGCCGCAGGCCGCCCGCGCGTAGTCGCGGCGATCCGGCATAGACCGTGTAGCCCCGGCATGGGCGGCTATCCACGCGACTGCTGCGACAGGAGGTAGCGCTCTATGACACCCGCCGATTCTCAGAGCGATGGGCGAATCCGTATCCGGCCCTTCCAGGCGGTGGATGCGCCGGGCGTTTATGCGGCGGTGCAGGAGTCGCTGGCCGATGTCACCCCCTGGCTGCCGGACCTGAACGCCGATCTGTCCGTCGAGGCGATTGCCGCCTGGATCGCCTCGCACCCGGCGCGGGCGGCAGCGGGTGAGCAATACCAGTTTGCCATTGTCGACGCGCACAATGACAGCTTTTTAGGCGGATGCGGCCTGACCCATATTAACCACGGCCACCGTTACGCCAACCTGTTCTACTGGGTGCGCAGCAGCCGCCTGCGCCAGGGTGTGGCGAGTGCGGCGGTGCGCCTGCTGGCCCGCTATGCGTTTGAGACGGTGGGCTTGCAACGGGTGGAGATCGTGGTGGCGGTCGGCAACGCCGCCAGCGCGCGGGTGGCCGAGAAAGTGGGCGCGGTGCGCGAAGGTATCCTGCGCAATCGCATTTTCCTGCACGGCAGCAGCTACGATGCTTTCAGCTACTCGCTGATCCCCGGCGATCTCCAGCGGCCGGCAAATGCGACCGGCTAGCGGTCCATCCCCATCAGGCCAGGAGCTGGTTGCAAACCGGCTCCTACAAGTGTCGCGCTCGCCGGATCGTTTGCTGGTGCATACGCCAATTAAGCGTACAGGGCGGCCAGCGTCGCGCAAAAGCGCGCCACCTCTTCCTCACTGTTGTAGTAATGCACGGAGGCTCGCACGACCGTGTCCAGTCCACGCGCCGTCATGTCGAGCAGGGTCGAGCTGCGAGTCGAGATCCAGACGTTGATGTGGTGCGCGTGCAGGGCCTCGCGGATGGCCCCCGGCTCATGCCCGGCAATGGTGAAGGTGACGATGCCGCCCTGCTCGGCGCCGAGGTCGGTGACGGTGACACGGGGGATGGCGCGCAGGCGGGCGCGCAGATCGCCGGCCAGCACCCGCACTCGCGCCCAGATGGCGTCCAGCCCCCAGCCGAGCGCGTAGTCGATGGCGACGCCCAGCCCGATCTTGCCCGCGAAGTTGGTCTCCCAGTTCTCGAAGCGGCGCGCATCGGGGCGCACCGTGTAGCCGTCCGGCGCCGTCCACTCGGCGGCATGCAGGTCAAGG
>JAICKM010000810.1 GCA_025927935.1 Chloroflexia bacterium
CAGTTTGTCCACCGACTCCCAGAGGGCCACCGCCGCGCTGATGAAGATAATCAGCACAATGGCAACCCCGGCCACGTCTTCGGCGCGGTCGTAGCCGTAGGTGAACCGGCGATTGGGGGGCCGGCGCGTCAGGGTGAAGGCGATCCACAAGGGCAGAGCGGTGAGGGCATCGGCGCCATTGTGGATCGTGTCGGCAAGCAGGCCGGCGCTGCCGCTGATTACGGCGATGACCGCCTGGATGACGGCGGTAATGCCGAGGATCAGCAGGCTGAGGCGGATGGCCTGGATGCCTTCGGCGCTGCCTTCGAGCGCCGGGTCGATCTGGACAGGGCCGTGGGTATGCCCATGCCCGATGCCGACCAGGGCCAGCAACCGCGCCGGTAGACTCTCGTTGTGATCATGGGCGTGATTATGGTCATGGTCATGATCGTGGTCGTGCTGGTCGTCGTGGTCATGGTCATGCGTAGCGGGTGAACCGGCGGCCTTTGCCGCGGGGACAGCGGGGGTGGGTACAGATGTATCGGATGGATGCCGGTTCATAGACATGCAATCCCCTTATGGCCCGTCCCGTGGCCGCAGCGCACGGGGGCGAGATACCCGAAACAGCGCACATGGCGGCCCACCCTGCTCAGGTGGCGTGGCAGCACGCGGCTACAGGGCGGCAGCGCGAAATTACATATGGGGCGCTCCCTGGCGATCCCGCGGCTGTGGGCTGATCATAGCAGAAGCGCCCGCGGCAAGCAAGGGCAATCCTTTAGATTGAGTACCCTCTCCGCCCTTAGTGTATTGACAGGGATCGTGAATTATGATACAAATATAACATGCCATATCGCGCCGTTTTGGCGGCGGTTTCCGTAACTATGCGGGACACGTGACGTTAAATAACCTTACGAAAAGGGGGCCTGATCGGGGTGATGCCGGCAGGCTTAACATAAGCACATGCCTATCACCCTATGTGAAACTTTTCACTGGCCTGTGACGTTATATTGGCGTAGGGCTCATCGGACGTGGCGGTCGGATGGGCCTACGCGCCATGGTTAATCTCTCGCTGAAGACCCGACTTTAGTCAAGAAAGGATTAATCCCGAATCTGACACCTGCGACCACCGCACCCCGCGGCGGTTGGCGAACTCAGTGTGCAGGGTGGTAACAATCTGTGATGGAAGCCGTGACGCGGTATGATCTTTACGATTTCGAGGACCTAGACCTCCAGTCGTTCGAAGGTGATGAACCCGCGAATCAGGAACTGGAGCTAGTCGAAGAGGAGCGCGCAGTGATGGAGTTGAACGAAGGCCAGGAACCGGTCGTCGGCGGTGTCGAAGAGGATGATCTGTTACATCTAGAACCGATCAGTGGCTTCGAACATAAAAGCGCCGAGGACTCAGTTGGTATGTACCTGCGCGAAATCGGGCGGGTATCACTCCTATCTGCTACGGACGAGATCGCTCTGGCGATCAGTATGGAAAAGGGCAAGCGCGCCCAGCGGTGCCTGGAAGCTGCCGACGACCTGACGTATGAAGAGCGTATGAAAATGCGAACCGAGCACGCCCGTGGGGTGGCTGCCCGGCGCCGGCTAATTGAAGCCAACCTGCGCCTCGTCGTGAGTGTCGCCCGCAAGTATGCCGGGCGCGGCATTTCGCTGCTTGACTTGATTCAAGAGGGGAATTTCGGCCTCTTGCGGGCCGTGGATCGCTTTGACTATCGGAAGGGCCATCGCTTTAGTACCTATGCCACCTGGTGGATCCGGCAGGCGATCACGCGAGCGATTGCCGATCAGAGCCGCACCATCCGCTTGCCGGTGCATATGGTTGAGGCGGTGGGCCGGCTGACCCAGGTCTCGCACCGGCTCCAGCAGGAGCTGGGCCGCGAGCCGACCGCCGACGAAATCGCGCGCACCATGCACATCACCGCGGACAAGGTGCGCCAGATCGTCGGTGCATCCCAGCAGACAGTGTCCCTGGAGATGCCGATCGGCGAGGAAGAAGACGCCTCGCTGGGCGACATCATCGAGGACCGCAATACCGTGGCGCCCGCGGAGGCTGCCAGCCACCAAATCCTCAAGGAAGAAGTGGCCGATATGCTGGATACCCTAACCGTGCGCGAACGCCGGGTCATCCAGTTGCGCTATGGGTTGGAGGACGGCTACAACCGCACCCTGGCCGAGCTGGGCGAAGAGCTAGGCGTATCGCGCGAGCGCGTGCGCCAGATCGAGGCCGAGGCGCTGACCAAGCTCCGCGCGGCGAAAGAAACGCGCCGGCTGAAGGAATATCTGGACTAAGCGCCGTCCGAGGTGTATCAGTAACTTCTAATCTGTATATCCCGACGGCGGAGACCGGGTGACGTGTGTCGCCCGGTCTCTTTTTGCCCCGCGTAACCCGCGCCCGCCGGGTGCGTATATGCCTTACGATGGGCAGATTTCCGTCGTCCATGTGCAGCGAATAGGCGCCTCATGGCACCGATATTGCCGGACTACCCGAACTATGAATCACGCTGACCCACCGCACCACGACCACTCCACGCCGCCGCTGCCCGCCTGGTTGCCGCCCGGTAGTTTCGGGTCCTCTACGCCCGCCCCGGCGCCCGGCCAGGCGCGTGCCGGGCAACCTGTGCCTGCGCCCGCAGCCCCGCCGTCCCCGCCGTCCGAAGGCGAAGCAGCCCCGGCGCCCGCGGCCCCGCCGCTGCCCGCATGGCTGGAAAAGCGCCCGGTATTGGCGCCGCCGGTCAGAGCGTCCCGCCGGACTCGCCCACCGTGGCTACCTGTGGGCCTCGCGCTCGTGGCGCTCACGTTTCTGGCCGTAATCGCCCTGGTGGCCTGGCGCGGCGGGCTGGGTTCGGGCCAGGCGGGCGGCGTGGTGGGCGGGCCGGGCGCGGGCGGCGGCGCGGCCAATGTGGACTTCTTCCCCGCCGGGGGATCGGATCGCCCGGTTGCCACGCCGTTCGCCAGCGATACGTTCGTCGATCCCTGGCCGGATGACCCGGCGCTGGCATCCGCCGTGCAGGCCGAGCAGGAGGGCCGCTACGAAGACGCGGCGACCCTCTACCGGCCTGTCGCGGAGGCGAATCCCGCACAACCGGCGAGCGC
>JAICKM010000535.1 GCA_025927935.1 Chloroflexia bacterium
CCCTGGCTCCCTACTTCCGCGACCACGCCCGCATGAATGTGTTGCTGGCCCGTACCGTCAAAGCCGTCGGCCAGGCGACGAGCGAGTACGACCCGGCTATCGGCCTCGCCGATGCGGAGCTAGGCCCCGGCGCGGAAGAAGGGGTGGCCCAGTTGATCAGCGTCTGGCGCGCCCGCTCGTGGGCGCACTTTCTCCTGCTCCGCCGGGCGGGCGACCGCGCCGGGATCGAGCAAATGATCGATCAAACGGCGCACGACTATGGGCTGCTGCTGCTCCAACTCCAGCAGGTCGCGCCCTACCTCTACTGGCCCAACCGGCTCTACCGCGACAGCATCGGCTGGCTGCGCGGCTGGTTTTAGCGCCCGCGCGGATCGCAAAAGCACGGGGGCGACCCAAGGGTCGCCCCCGTGCCGATTCGCGGTGCAGTTCCGTTTAGCGGTCGAGCACACTCACGTCACTCGCCATGAGATAGGACACGCGGTGGTTGAAGAAGATCTCATAATACTGGGTCTGCCCTTCCACCACGGTGTGATCGGCGGGGTTCAGGGTGTAGGTCGGCGCGTAATAGTAGTCGGCTCGCACCTTGTCCTTGGCGACGTAGATCTGCCCCGCGGGGATGGTGTATTGCAGCGGCAGGATCGACTGCACGGGGATGCCCGGCGGGTAGGCGGAGGCTTCGGGATAGGCCCGGCCATAGACCGGGATCGCGGTGAGGCCCGCTTTGGGTGTCACCAGCGTGCCCTTGCCGCGCACAGTGTTCGTGTTGTGGTGGGGGTTGTAGAACCAGGCCAGTTGGCCGCTGAAGTAGATGCCATCCCAATCGCCCTGCCGGGCCGCGCGGTAGAACTGCTGGCCCGCCACTGCCTTGTCGCCCCAGTCGTTGGCCTGGGTGGTGCCGGGGCCGGGCAAAGCCGGGTCGTCCAGCAGCGGCGCGCTGTCGCTCGGTGCGGTGTGCAGGTACACGAAGTTGGCCGATTGCGGCGGGAGATCCCGGCAGGTCGGGTCGCAATAGGTCAGCGGCGGCATGTTCGTGGCCCAGTTGGGATTGATGGTCACTATGTTGTCGTCGGCATCGCCCTGCGGGGTGATGGGCGCGCCGATGAGGGCCATGTAGTGCGCCCAGTCCCAGTAGGGTCCCGGATCCCAGTGCATCCCGGCCTGGTAGGCCGCCGTCGGGCCGGGCACGTTGTCATGACCGATGATGTGCGCCCGGTCGAGCGGCACATCGTACTTATCGGCCAGGTAGCGCACCAGCCGCGCCGAGGCATGATACAGCCGCTCGGTATACCAGGTCGCGCCCTCCACCGCAAAGCCCTCATGCTCGATGCCGATGGAGTGCATGTTCACATACCAGTTGCCCGCCTGCCAGGCCACGTTCTTGTTCTCGACCATCTGCGTCACCTGCCCGTCCGACGAGCGCAACACATAGTGCGCGCTGACGTAGGCGAGAGGGTTCTGGAACTCCGCGATGGTGTTGTTGTAGGAAAGCTCGGTGTCGTGGATCACGATGTACTCGATGTCCAGTCCGTCATTTGGGCGGCGCGCCAGGTCGTAGTTGCCGTAATCGCCGAGGTCGTTCGGGTTGTTCAGATGGTACGCGGCGGGAATGAACCGGCAATCAAGCCCCTGTGGGCAATCGGCGGAGCGCCGGTGCTTATCGGGCTGCGGCAACCGGTCGGCGCTGTGGATGTTGGGCTGCACCGGACTGGCGGCCAGCGTCACCTGCTGGCCGTCGCTCGTGGTCCGGCTGGCGCCCTGTTGGATCGTCGCGTACACGTCGTCGGCGAAGGAGAACGCCGCTTCCGGGTCACTGGAAGCGCTGTATTTGACGACCGCGCCGTACCATTGGGCCGGGTCGGCGGGCGTGCCGCCCACGGTGTCGCGTGCGTACTGGGCCAGCAACGCCGCGCCGCCGCGGATATTCTGCGCGGCGTCCTGCTTGAGCACATCCGGCTTCACCCCCAGCAGCGCGGCCGCCGTCGCCAGGGTGTGCTCCGCCGGATCGTTGGGATCGGGCTTGAGCATATGGACACTGCCGTCGCCGCGAGCATCACCCAGCCGCACGTTGCTCAGGTCGACCAGGTGCATCGGCCCGTAGCCGCCCGCCGTGCTCGGCTGGCCGTTGTGGGTGTCCCAACGGCTCTCGTTGTAGGCCACCGCCAGCAGGACGGTGGGCGGCACGCCGAACTCCCGCGCCGCCTGCGCCAACGCCGTCTGCAACGTATCTCCGGCGGCGCGCGCCGGGGGCGCCAGTAGGCTAATCCCCAGCACACAGGCCAGCACGAAGCAACTCAGACTCAGCCAACGTAATCGTCGTATCGCTGTCATGGGCACCCTCCTGAAGACTAAAGTAGGCCGCGGCATTACCACATTATGGATCTGGTACGGTTATTATATCGCAGGACGAGGCGGTAACACAATCGGGTACGAGGCTTTCTCAACACACCTCAGCCTCTGATCCGTAGCTCTGGATCGTCGCGCGCCCCCGACGACGGCTAAAACCGGCGGATCCGGCAAACGGGCTTAGCGCGCGGAGCCGTTGAGTGGTATACTGGGCCGATTAGCAGGTTGTAGAGCAGCGGGGGAAGGCCGCCGTCGGGTAGGAGCACGCCTGGCGGTGCCACCGGCGCCGGGCCGCAGGCGGTCCACCCCGCCTCTGTGGCTGCACCAGAGAGGAGTATCGTATGTTTCGATTTGATACCACCATATCGAGCGCGGTGAAAGCGGAGAACGCGCCGCCGGAGCCGGAGGGGCCGGTCGAGGGACCCTTGTCGCCGGAAATGCTGGACAAAATGCAGCGTTACTGGCAGGCCACCAATTATCTGACCATCGGGCAGATCTACCTCCAGACCAATCCGCTCTTGCGCGAGCCGCTGCGCATCGAGCACATCAAGCCGCGTCTGCTGGGCCACTGGGGCACCTCGCCCGGCCTCAGCTTCATCTACATCCATCTCAACCGCCTGATCAACAAGTACGATCTCGACATGATCTATCTGGCTGGGCCCGGCCACGGCGGCCCGGCCATTGTAGCGAATGTCTATCTGGAGGGCACCTACACCCAGATCTATCCGGAGATCACCCAGGATGTAGCCGGGATGCGGCGGCTGTTCCGCCAGTTCTCGGCGCCCGGTGGCATCCCCAGCCACGTCAGCGTGACTACCCCCGGCTCCATCCACGAGGGCGGCGAACTGGGCTATGTGCTGACCCACGCCTTCGGCGCCGCCTTCGATAACCCGAACCTGATTGTGGCCGCTGTGGTCGGCGACGGTGAGGCGGAGACGGGACCGCTGGCCGGTTCCTGGCAGGGCATCAACTTCCTCAATCCCGCCCGCGACGGCGCCGTGCTGCCGATCTTACACCTCAACGGCTACAAGATCGCCAACCCCACCGTGCTGGGCCGCGAAAGCGACGACAATCTGCGTGCCCTAATCGAAGGCCACGGCTACGAGGTCTTTTTCGTGGCAGGCGAAGACCCGGCGCGCATGCACCAGGAGTTCGCGGCCACGCTCGAAGCCTGTTATAGCCGCATCCGCGCCATCCAGGAGGATGCGCGTGCCAACGGCGTCACCGAGCGCCCGCGCTGGCCGGCCATCATCCTGCGCACGCCCAAGGGCTGGACCGGCCCCAAGGTGGTAGACGGTGTGCCGGTTGAGGGCACCTTCCGCGCCCACCAGGTGCCCCTGGGCGATGTGCGCGGGCGCCCGGAGCAACTCACGGAGCTTGAGGCGTGGATGCGTAGCTATGAGCCGGACAAGCTGTTCGACGAGAACGGCCGGCTGATCGAGGAACTTGCCGCCCTGGCCCCGCGTGGCCTGCACCGCATGGGCGCCAACCCGCACGCCAACGGCGGCAAGTTGCTGCTGACGCTGCGCATACCCGACTTTCGCAAATATGCCATCGACGTGCCCCAGCCGGCGACCCTGCGTGCCGAGTCCACCCGCCAACTGGGTCAACTCATGCGCGATATCTTCGTGCAGAACGCCGAGGAGGCCAATTTCCGCCTGTTCTCACCCGACGAGGCCAACTCCAACCGGTTGGGCGCGGTATTCGACGTAGAGAACCGTTGCTTCGTCGGCAAGACCATCGACATTGACGACCGCGTGGCCCACAACGGCCGGGTCATGGAGGTGCTCAGCGAGCACAACTGCGAGGGCTGGCTGGAAGGCTACGTGCTGACCGGCCGCCACGGCCTCTTCGCCACCTACGAAGCCTTCGCCATGGTGGCGGCATCCATGGTGGTGCAGCACACCAAGTGGATGGAAGAAGCCCTCAACCTGCCCTGGCGCGAGTCGATTGCCTCGCTGAACATCCTGCTGACCTCCACCTGCTGGCGCAACGATCACAACGGCTTCAGCCACCAGGGGCCGGGCCTGATCGACGTGATGCTGTCCAAGCGTGGCACCGTGGCCCGCATCTACCTGCCGCCCGACGCCAACTGCTTGCTCTCGGTGGCCGACCACTGCTTCCGCAGTCGCAACTACGTCAACCTGATCGTCATCGACAAGCAGCCGCAACTGCAATGGCTGCCGATGGCCGAGGCCATCGAGCACTGCGAACGCGGCGCCTCGATCTGGGAGTGGGCCAGCAACACCAACGGCGAGGAGCCGGACGTGGTCCTGGCCTGCGCGGGCGACGTGGTGACCATGGAGACCGTGGCCGCGGCCTGGTGGTTACGCAAGCACGTCCCCGAACTCAAGGTGCGCGTGGTCAACGTCGTCGACCTCATGACCCTGTTCCCCCCCGCCGTCCACCCGCACGGGATGGGCGAAACCGATTTCGTCAACCTCTTCACTGCAGATAAGGATGTCATCTTCGCCTTCCACGGCTATGCTCGCGCCATGCATCAGATCATCCACGGACGGGCCAATCCGGAACGGTTCCACGTGCGCGGCTTCATCGAGCAGGGCACGACGACCACCCCGTTCGATATGGTCATGCTGAACAAGGTGAGCCGCTTTGATCTCGTCAACGACGTGGTCAACAACGTGCCGAAAATGCGCCAGCGCCGCCCGGAAATCAACGATGTCTGCGACCGGCTGATCGAGCAGGCCCGCGCCTATACGCTGGAGCA
>JAICKM010000592.1 GCA_025927935.1 Chloroflexia bacterium
CGGGCCAGACGGTCAAAGCCTGCAACCAGATCGTGATCGCCGGGGTACTCGAAGCCGTCTCCGAGGCGCTGGTGCTGGGCATCCGCGCGGGCGTGGACCCGGCCATCGTGCTCCAGGTGCTGGGTGGCGGCTTCGCCCAGACCCGCGTCATGGACGTGCGCGGCCCGACCATGATCCGCCACGAGTTCCAGCCCGGCTTCAAGATCCGCCTGCACCGCAAGGACCTGGGCATCGTCCTGCAAACCGCCCGCGAAGTCGGCGCCACGCTGCCCGGCACGGCCCTGGTTGATCAGTTCTTCGGCACCCTCATCGCCCAGGGCAAAGGCGACCTCGACCACTCCGCGCTGCTGACCGTGATCGAGTCCTTATCGGGCGACCAGGGCGCCAAAGTCTAGCGCCCGTCAATTTCCCCTCCTCGCGGCGGGGAGGGGCCAGGGGAGAGATTGGCCCAATGGACAAGCGCATCCTGGACGAGTTCCGCGCCGTGGTTGGCGCCAGCGGCCTGATCACCGGGGCCGAGCAGGTCCGCACCTATGAGTGCGACGGGCTGACCAACTTCCGCGTCGCGCCCGCCGCCGTCGTGCTGCCCACCTCCGCCGCGCAGGTGCAGGGCATCGTGCGCATCTGCCACCGCGAGGGTATCCCCTTCGTGGCGCGCGGGTCGGGCACCGGCCTCAGCGGCGGCGCCATCCCGATCAAGGACGGCATCGTCATCGGCCTGGCCCGCCTCAACCGCATCCTGGAGGTGGACATCCCCAACGCGCGCATCGTGGTCGAGCCGGGCGTGATCAACGCCCACGTCACCCAGGAGGTCGCCCCGCGCGGCTACTTCTACGCGCCCGACCCATCGTCGCAATCCGTCTGCACCATCGGTGGCAACGTCGCCGAGAACTCCGGCGGTGCCCACTGCCTCAAGTACGGCTTCACCGCCAACCACGTGCTGGGCCTGGAGGTGGTGCTGCCCGACGGCACCATGATGCACCTGGGCGGCAAGACGCTCGACCGCCCCGGCTACGACCTGCCCGGCATCTTCGTCGGCTCCGAGGGCACGCTGGGCATCGCCACCAAGGTCACCCTGCGCCTGGTCAAGAACCCGGAGAAGGTGCTGACCCTGCTGGCCGCCTTCGACACCACCGACGAGGCGGGCGAAGCCGTCAGCCGCATCATCGCCGCGGGCATCCTGCCCGCCGCCATCGAGATGATGGACCGCCTGAGCATCGAGGCTGCCGAAGCCGCCGTCCACGCCAACTACCCACAGTGCGGCGGCCTGCTGCTGGTCGAACTCGACGGCCCCACCACCGAAGTCGATCTGCAGATGGAGCAGGTGGAAGCGATCTGCCGGGCCTGCGGCGCCTGGGAGATCCGCCTGGCCGCCAGCGGCACCGAGCGGATGCTGGTCTGGAAGGGCCGCAAAGCCGCCTTCGCCGCCATGGGCCGCATCTCGCCCAATTATATCGTGCAGGACGGCGTGATCCCGCGCACCGCCCTGCCGCAAGTCTTGCGCGACATCGCGGCCCTCAGCGCCGCTGCCGGGCTGCGCGTCGCCAACGTCTTCCACGCGGGCGACGGCAACCTGCACCCGATGGTGCTTTATGACCGCAAGATCGCCGGGCAGGAGCACACCGCCGAGGAACTGGCCTTCAGCATCCTGCGCCGCTGCGTCGAGGCGGGCGGCTCGATCACCGGCGAGCACGGCGTGGGCCAGGAGAAGAAATCCTTCATGCCCGTCATGTTCGCCGAACCCGACCTGGAGACGATGCAGCGCCTGCGCTGCGCCTTCGACCCGCAACGGCTCGCCAACCCGGACAAAGTCTTCCCCCGCCCGCGCCTCTGCGGCGAAAAGACCGGCGCCTACGAACCCCACCCGCTCGAAACCGCCGGCATCGCGGAGTTCTTTTAGCCCCCGCTCCGCGCCCGCACAACTCCCCTCCCCGCGGCGGGGAGGGGCCGGGGGAGAGGTTAGACACGCAGGAGACAGCAGCATGACCATGCAGTTAGCAGCCCTGGAGACCGCGCTCGGCACCATCGTGGGCGCCGAGTGGGTGCGGCCCGCCGGGCCGGAGGACGCCGTGGCCGGGGTGCCGCCCGCCTGGGTGGTCGAGCCGGAGGGCGGGGGCGAGGTAGCCGCCGTCTTGCGGGCGGCCACGGACGCGGGCGCGCGCCTGGCCCCGCGCGGCGGCGGCACCAAGATGGGCTGGGGCACTGCGCCCCGCGCCCTCGACGGCATCGTCTCGCTGCGCCGCCTGGACGTCGTGCTGGAGCACGCCTGGGGCGACATGACCGTCACGGTGCAGGCCGGGTGCCCGGTCACCGTCCTGCAACAGACGCTCGCCCAACACGGCCAGCGCGTCGCCATCGATCCGCTCTGGCCCGACCGGGCCACGATGGGCGGCATCCTCGCCGCGAACGACACCGGCGCCTTCCGGCTCCGCTTCGGCGGCCTGCGCGACCTGGTCCTGGGCGTCACCCTGGCCCTGCCCGACGGCACCCTGGCGAAGAGCGGCGGCAAGGTCGTCAAGAACGTCGCAGGCTACGACCTGCCCAAGCTGATGACCGGCGCGCTGGGCACGCTCGGCGTCGTCGTGGAGGCCACCTTCCGCCTCTACCCGCTGCCCGCCGCCACGCGCACCTTCACCGTCCGCGCCGCCTCGCCCGCCACGCTCAACACGCTCATCCTGCGCGTGCTCGACTCCTCCCTGGTGCCCACCGGCGTCCAGTTGCGCGTGGACGGCGACGGCGCCGCGGCAGCCGACGTGCGCTTCGAGGGCATCACCGGCGCGCTGGACATCGCCGCCGCCCAGTTCCGCGACATCGCCACGGCGCTTGGCTGCGGCGACGCCGTGACGGAAGCCGATCCCGCCGTCTGGCAAGCCCGCGAAAGCCTCTGGACCGATAGCGACGGCGCGCTGATCGCCAAGGTCAGCACCCTGCCCGCCGAACTGGCCGCCTGCTGCGCCACTGTCGCCCAGGCGACCGGCCCCGCGGGCGCGCGCTCCCAGGCGGTGCTCCAGGCCAACGGCCTCGGCCTGCTGCGTCTGGACGGCGCCGAACCGGGCGCGCTCCTGGCCGCCGCGCACAGAATCCGCGCCGCGCTCGAAACCGCGGGCGGGTCGCTCGCCATCCTGCGCTGCCCGCCCGCCGTGCTGGCCCAGGCGGACATCTGGGGCGCGCTCGGCGACAGCCTGCCGCTCATGCAGCGCATCAAAGCCCAGTTCGACCCGACCGGCACGCTCAATCCAGGGCGTTTCATTGGCGGGATTTAGCCCGCGCATCGTAGCACCAGCACCGAGGAGGCCCAATTGTGGACGAGCCACGCGACAAGCAACAGAAAGACGAAGCCCGGCCCGGCTACCCGCGCGAGGAGACCGGCGTGCCCGCCTATGTGCAGGCAGCGGTCGAGGTCGCGGGCGAAGCCAGTGTGCGCGCCACGACCACCGAGATCGGCTTCGGCGCGGGCAAGTCGGGCGCGGAGGCGATCCATGGCGACGGCCCCACCGGCAACGGCCACGAGGCCGCCGGGCGCGGCGCGCCGATCAGCATCTTCGACAAGCACCACCCGCCGCCCACCGATTTGCTCGACGATTGCGTCCACTGCGGCTTCTGCCTGCCCACCTGCCCCACCTACGTCCTCTGGGGCGAGGAGATGGACTCGCCCCGCGGTCGCATCTACCTGATGAACCTGGGCGCCGACGGCCAGGCCACGATGAACGACACCTACGTGCGCCACTTCGACCAGTGCCTGGGCTGCATGGCCTGTGTCACGGCCTGCCCCTCCGGCGTGCAGTACGACAAGCTGATCGAGGCCGTGCGCCCGCAGATCGAGCGCAATTACCCGCGCAGCCTGCCCGACAAGCTGTTCCGGCAGATGCTCTTCCAGTTGTTCCCCTATCCCGACCGGCTGCGCGCGCTGGCCTTCCCGCTCTGGTTCTACCAGGCCGCGGGCGTGCGCGCCCTGGTCCACCGCGCGGGCGTGCTGGACCGCCTGCCCGCCCGGCTCCAGGCCATGGAGTCGCTGCTGCCGCGCGCCACGCCGCGCCAACTGCGCCGCCGGTTCCCGGAACGCATCCGGGCGCGGGGCACAGCCCGGCGGCGCGTCGGCCTGCTGCTGGGCTGTGTGCAGCGCGTCTTCTTCAGCGACGTGAACGCCGCCACGGCCCGCGTGCTGGCCGCCGAGGGCTGCGAGGTGGTCATCCCGGCCACGCAGGGCTGTTGCGGCGCGCTGCTGGTCCACGCCGGGCAGGAGGAAGGGGCGCTCGACTTCGCCCGGCGCACCATCGACGCCTTCGAGGCGGCGGACGTGGACACCATCGCCATCAACGCGGCGGGCTGCGGCTCCACGATGAAGGAGTACGGCTGGCTGCTACGCGATGACCCGGCCTACGCCGAGCGCGCCAAAGCCTTCTCCGCCAAGTGCCGCGACATCATGGAGATCCTGGCCGAATTGGAGCCGCGCGCCCCGCGCCACCCGCTGCCCCTGCGCGTCGCCTACCACGACGCCTGCCATCTCCAGCACGCCCAGGGCGTCCGCGCCCAGCCGCGGTCCGTCCTCGCCACGATTCCCGACCTGGAG
>JAICKM010000444.1 GCA_025927935.1 Chloroflexia bacterium
CACACGTTGGGTGCTGTGGATGGCGAAGGGCCGCGGGTACGGCAACGGCGGGCAGCAAAGGAGCCGGAGGAGAGAGATCAGCACCCTCTAAAGGCTATTATACCGCGCAGAGTCAAGAGGCCGCCGCGGGCGCGACCGTCAACCCACACCGCCGCAACGAACCACAACCCGCGTACCCTGTCGCACATCCGGTGCGGCACCCTCTATAAACCTCGGATCTCGACCAGATCCTCACCCGACTCCAGGAGAGCTATCGCACTTACCAAGGTCGAGTGGAGGATTTCCTTGAGTCGTAGGTTGGATGTATTACCACAGGTGATCCAGAGGACTTTGGGTGTCCGCCCAACTCATCCAGCAACAGCACGAAGTCTCTATCCTTAGTCATTACTGTTGCGCCTGCTTGCTTCGCCGCCCCGAAGATTTGCCGGTCTTCGGCATCCCGCAGACCCAACTCACGCACTGCCATAGCCTGAACCCCGCAGTTCTCGCTGATCCAGTTCGCCATTGTTGGAGAGAGTTGGGCGTCGATCCAGCTAATCATACGACCAACATAGGATGGTCCAACTTACGAGCAGCATACAGCAAGGCCGCTTGTAGGTCTTCCAACTCCAGATCTGGCAACTCCTCGAGGATCTGTGCGGCGTCCAGCCCGGCGGCGTACAGGTCTAAAATATCCGTAACACGGATGCGCATGCCCCGGATGCAGGGACGCCCTCCGCACTGCGCGGAGTTACTCGTAATCCGGTCCAATAGCTGCGACATGGCTTCCTCCCATTAACTGAACCAACCTGGCTGCCGGCAGTGACGCTACGGCACGAAATGCTGATCGGACTAGTTAACACTAACCATTTTAGCATGAATGCTACTCCCTGGCTACCCACTCATAAATACCGAGGGCCAATAGTGGCGATGACCATCGCGATATGCAGTGCGCCAGAAGGCAAGAGATACCCCGCCGCCGAAGCGGAGACTACTTACGGCTGACCGCCGTTGCCTTTGGCCTCATACACGATGGTGCCCTCGGCCACCGTCAAGCGGACCTGTAGATCGGCATCCAGCAACACGAGGTCGGCATCCTTGCCCACCTCCAGGCTGCCTTTCGTCGCCGCCAGGCCGATGGCGCGGGCGGCGTTGAGGCTGCTCATGGGCCACGCTTCGCGCAGGGGCCACCTGGTTGCCACCAGGATGTTGCGCAGGGCGCGGTCCAGGGTCAGAGTGCTGCCGGCCAGCGTCCCGTCGGGCAAGCGGACCGCGCCATCCCGCACATGGATCGTCCGCCCCGCGAAGGGATACTCGCCATCAGGTAGGCCGGCGGGCCGGACGGCGTCCGTGACCAGGATCACGCCCGCCGGTCCCTTTGCCGCCGCCAGCACCTGCATCGCCGCAGGGTGGACGTGAATGTTGTCGGCAATCAGTTCGCAATTGATCTCGGGTAGCGTCAGGATGGCCCCGACCGTTCCCGGTTCCCGGTGGCCCAGGGGAAGCATGGCGTTGTAGCTGTGCGTGGCTTGCCGCACCCCCAGGGCGACGGCGTGCACCATCTGCTCGTAGGTCGCCGCCGTGTGCGCCGCCGTGACCGTCACCCCGCGCCGCACGCACTCCTCGATCAGCCACGCGTTCTCCGGATATTCCGGTGCCACCGCCAACAAGCGCACCACGCCCGTAGCGAGCCACTCTTCTGCTTCCTCCCGGTCGGCGCGGCGGATGAACTGCGGGTCCTGGGCGCCGCATTTGGCCGGATTCAGGTAAGGGCCTTCCAGGTGGGCGCCTACAATCGTCGCCCCATCCGGTTGCGGGCCGATCAACGAATCCACAGCGGCCAGCATCGCGTTCGTCGCCGCGCGGGAGGCCGTCCAACTCGACGGCAAGAATGCCGTGACGCCGTGCTGGGCGGCGAACTGAGCCATGATATGCAGGGCCTGCGGGGTCGCATCCATGGCCTCGTGGCCCAGCGCGCCGTGGAAATGCAGATCGATAAACCCCGGCAGCAAAGACGTGCCGGCGCAATCAATATGGCGCGTGATGAAGCCAGGTGGGAAGGGGGGCGGTTGCCCCGGACCGAGCAAGTGGATATGGCGGCCCTCGGTCAGCAGCCAGCCGGGTTCCCAGACGTTCACCGGCCCGAACAGTTGAGCATCGGTGAACAGCAAGCGTGGAGGCTCAGTCTTGGTCATGTAGCGATCCCTTCAAAAGATAGGTGCGGGTATGGCAGCGCCACGCGCCGCCCATGTAGTTGTGCAGAATCCCGGCCACGGATCATCTGTCGCGCAGCGGGGGCAGTTGTGCAGAATCCCGGCCACGAATTACCTGTGGCGTAGCGGGGTGTGACGCCGGCGCCGGGGAGAAACGCCGGCAAGCATCCGTTGAAGCCGTCGGACTGCTCAATATTCGACAAAGTGGGCGACGCTGGGAGCACAACCAGCGGAGAAATTGGCGGCAGACTCAGAACTTGGGGGGCACCCTATCACACGGGGGGTGCCCCCGCGGCGTGCTTACGACTGCGCAGGGGGCGGCGCGACGGGGGGCGGCGTCTGTACAACCGACTCGATCAGCAAGGCATTCGGGATGACCAGATCGCCGTCCGCCGTGGCGACGACAGTGTTGACACTGCCTATACTGGTGATTTCGCCCCGCGCCTGGTTGAACACGATGGGGCGGCCCACCGCGAAGCGCTGCCGGGTGTAGTAGCCGGCGAGGATTTGCTGAACGGTGTTGCGCGCGCCGAGGCCGAGCGCCAATCCCACGGCCAGGCCGAACGCCGCGATGCCGATGGTGAGCGCGGTGACCAGGATACCCGTGTCCAGTCCCAACACCCCCAGCGCAATGATTACGACAAACAGGCTGATCAGATACTGGACCAGGCGCCCCACACGGCCGGCATAGCCCAGATCGGCCTCGGTGCCGACCCGCGTGACCAGGTCGCCGACGAACTTGGCGACGATCCCGCCGAGCAGAAAGACCACCAGGGCGGCGATGAGGTTGGGCAGGAACGTCAGCACCTGTTCCAGGACGCGGGCCACGGCTTCCAGGCCCATTAAGCGCGTGGAGGTGATCAGGAAGGAGAGCAGGAGGAGGACAAACACGGTCTGGACCACGATCTGCGATAAGGGCGTGCGCACGCCCAGCCCCCGCAACGTCCCGGTAATGCCTGTGCGCTCGACCAGCGGGTCAAACTGCGCGTGGCGTAGCACGAAACCCAGGATCCCCCGCACGAGCCACGCGATCAGGTAGCCGATCACGAGGATAATCAGGCCGTTGATCAGCCGGGGGATAAAATCGATAATGTCCGTGAGCACTTTGGTCAGCGCGTCGATCACGACATGGAAATCCATGACCCCTCCCGTATCGATTCCATTCAGGGGGCAGCGGCCGGCGACGCCGGCAAGACGCCAAAGATCGCGGCAAAGATTTCCAGCAGTGTGCGCCCCAGCCCGCCCAGCCCCAGGTCGAGCAGGGCCAGCAGCGTGCTGTCGGCGCGCACGCGCTCCAGCACCCGCGCTTCAAAGCCGGGCGGGACCACGATAGACGCCGCGGCCAGTTCCCGCATGAGGGCTTGCACGCGCCGGGCAATCGCCACTTCGGCAGCGGCCTGCGGGTGCGCGGCAAGCCAGGCATCCCACTCAGGACCGCTCCGGGTCCCATCCACAATATCCGCCACGATCGCGGCGTCGTCATCGCTGAGCGGCAGCATCACCAATCTCCTCTAGCCCCTAGTGCGCCGGCGATGCGGCGTCGCCGGCGTCACGGGCGGCGCGGGCCACACCAGGACATACCTGATCGAGCAACTGCTGGAAGGCCAGGCGCGCCCGGTGAATACGCATTTTCACCGCGCTCAGCCCCAGTTTCAGGCCGGCGGCAATCTCCTGATACGGGCGGCCCTCGACATCGCGCAGGATCAGTACGGCGCGCCCGTCCGGATCAAGGCTGGTCAACGCGGCCTGCAAACAGGCGTACAACTCGCGCCGTAGGGCCGCTTGCTCCGGGGTCAGCGTGCGCGCATCCACATAGCGTGGCTCCTCGTCGCCGGCCGGGTTGTCCGGCGTGAGGGGTTGGGTCTGCGGGCGGCGCTTGCGCGTGGTCAGCAGATCCAGGCAGGTATTGCTGGTAATGCGATAGATCCAACTCGTCAGCGTGGCCGGCTCCTCTAGAGTCCGGATGCCGCGATGGACTTTGAGAAAGACCTCTTGCGCCGCGTCCTCGGCATCCTGCCGATTCCCCAGCAGCCGAAAGGCCAGACTATAGACTCGTGACTCATAGACGCGCACGAGCCGCTCAAACGGTCGAAAGTCGCCGGGTGGCGCGTTCCGGCATTGCGTAACCAGCTCTTCCGGCGGTAGGGTATCCATTGAATCTCCTGGGCGGCGCTGCTTTGTCGCACCGGCCCGCCCATCATATCATAAAAGACGGCGCCGCGGGACGGAAGTCACTGGGCGCTCCTGGCGAGCACGTAACCGGATGGCGTGTAAGCCAGTGTAAGGTTTATGACGGTCAGCATTCTGATCGACGATCAACCCTGGATATGGTGCGGTAAGTGCCCATGGGCACCCCGAAGCCTGCTCGTGGCGCAGGCACGGAGCTACCCTGCGCCGTCCGCGAACATACTGCGCTGCCGCCGGTAGGCGCCGGTCGCCGGGCGCGCGCCACCGCGCCGTCTCACCAGCCTGGACTCTGCCGCCATGTGTCCCGCGCGTACGGGCTCACCAAGGATCCATCCTATGAATACACGCCATGTGCTTTTGCATCGCCTGGTCTTGATTCAGCTACCAGAGGGGACCGATCCGGCACGCTGGCGCGACACCTGCCAGGCGCGCAGCGGCCGCCTTGCCGCCGCCGGGGCGGCCCGGCTCGTCCTGCCCGGCTACGGTCCGCGCGCACGCATCACCTATCCCGCGTTGCTGGGAGTGGCGGGCGTCACCTGGGTCTACGTTGCCTGGTGCGGAATCCTCGCCTGGCGGCACGCGGTCCTTGACGTGTCGCGCCTGCACCGGATGCACCTGCCCGGCCTGCCCATGGCCTGGACCGCGCGGATGCAGTTGGGCCAGCCCTACCTCTGGGTTGATGCCTGGCCGGAAGAAGTGCTGCACGTGTCGTGCCCCATGCCGCGCCCCGGCGGGGTGATCTACGGGCACGCGCTGGACTGCGACGCCCAGGCCCGCCCCTACTGGCGTACCGCAACCGCTCACCACGCACCCCCGGCGCCGCTGCCGGAATGAGGGGCCGGTGGAACAGTTGACATCCAGCCTCGCCTCGGTATACTGGGGGTATGAGCACTCCGCACCTCCGCTTTGCCACCTTTCTGGCGCCCAGCATGTTTCCGGTCTACCAGGGCATCGTCGATTATGTGGGCCAGCGCCTCGGCTGCCCGACCTCGCTCGTGGTGGGGGAGTCGTTCGCCGCCTTTGCCGCGGGCGAGATTGATGCCGGCTTCATTTGCGGGCTGCCCTACGTAGACCTCGCCGGCCAGGCGCCGCCCGCCGTTGTGCCGCTGGCCGCCCCCGTGTTGCAGGGTCCGCGCTACCAGGGCCGCCCGGTTTATTTTTCGGATGTCATCGTGCGGCGGGACAGCCCCTTCCGTTCGTTCGCCGACCTGCGCGGGGCCAGTTGGTCCTACAATGATCCCGACTCGCATTCCGGCTATAACCTGACGCGCTACGAACTGGTGCGGCGGGGCGAAACTCACGGCTACTTCGGCACGGTGATCGCCGCGGGCTGGCACCAGGAGTCGATCCGCTGTGTGGTCGAGGGCAAGGTCGATGCGTCGGCTATCGACTCGCAGGTGCTGGCGATTGCGCTGTGCGACGACCCCGATCTGGCGGCTCGCCTGCGGGTGATCGCCACGTTTGGCCCCTCCACTATCCAGCCGGTGGTGGCCGCCACGCGCCTACCGGAGGCCCTGCGGGAGCAGATGCGCGCCGCCTTGCTGAGCATGGCCGAGGACCTCACGGCGCGCGCCGGCCTGGCCGCGGGCTTTGTCGAGCGCTTCGTGCCGGTCGAAGATGCAACATATGACGA
>JAICKM010000128.1 GCA_025927935.1 Chloroflexia bacterium
CAAGATCCCTTACCGGCGGCGGCCGGGTCCCAGATGGTTTATACTTTGCTGGAGATCGCCGTCATGGGCGAGACTGCGGAGATCTTCCAGTTGCCGCTGAACCTCTGCCTGGTGCTGGACCACAGCCTATCCATGCGCGGCGAGAAGATGGATCGGGTGAAAGAGGCGGCCCGTTATGTGCTAAGCCAGTTAGGGCGGGACGATTCCTTGTCGGTGGTGGCCTTCAACGACCGGGCGACCGTCATGGCGCCCGCCCAGCTTGTCACCCAGCCGCGGGATATCGCCAATGCCATCGAGGATATCGTGCCGCGTGGAGGGACTGAACTGGCCTCGGGGTTGGACGCGGGGCTGGCGCAGTTGCAGCGTGGCCGCAGCCTGACCGGGCCGGCCATCTCGTCGCTGCTGGTACTGACCGACGGGCGTACATATGGCGATGAATCGCGTTGTATGGAACTGGCGGAGGTCGCGCAGCGCCGGGACATGCTCATTACGCCGCTCGGCGTGGGCGATGAGTGGAACGAAGATTTGCTCGAAACGCTGGCCTATCGCTGTGGCTCGCACTCCGAGTATATTGACCAGCCCGCGGCGATTGTGACGGCGTTCCGCCAGCATATCGCCGACTTGCGCCATATCTACGGCCGGCAAGCGTGCCTGACGGTGCGCACGGCGGGCCAGGCGCGGCTGGTACAGGCCCACCGGGTCGCGCCCTTGATTGGCCGGGTGGAGATGCTGCCGGGCGCGAATGCCGGGGAGCAACGGCTCGCGCTCGGCAACCTGATGCTGGGCGAGGTGCAGGGTTTGCTGTTAGAGATCGTGGTGCCCACGGTGGAGGGCGAGACGGTTCAGGTTGCGGCCTGCACGCTGGAGTGGCAGCCAACAGACCACAGGGCGGCCCTCCTGCGCCTGGGCTATCCGATCAGGGCGACGGTGGATGCCCAGGCGCGGCCCGCCCTGGCGTTGGATCCCGCCGTCAAAGGCGCAGTCGAGAAAGTAGTGGCCTATAAGCTGCAAAAACGCGCGTGGCAGGATCTGGCCGAGGGCAACCTCCAGCAGGCCACCACGAAACTGCGGATGGTCGCCACGCGGTTACTGGATGCGGGCGAAGGGGATCTGGCCCGGACGGTGCAGGCGGAAGCCGAACATCTGGAGCAACATGGGTTTGCCAGCCCCGTTGGCACGAAACAGATCAAATATGGAACCCGAGGGCTTGGGCGGACGCAGCAGATGCGTATGCCCGAACCGGCCCCAGGCTAAGAGCGGAGAAGGACACGTATGATCATTTGCCCCAATTGCCGCGCAGCGCATGTGCAGGGTACACTGTTTTGCGAGCAGTGTGGAAGCTCCTTAATTGGTGTGCTTCCTGTCGATGAAACGGGCGCCGCGGCGCCGGTCGGCCCGGCGCCCGTGGCTGCCGGGCCGGCTACCGCGCCGGACGAGTCTACGGACTCCTCCCCGCGCGCCGGGAGCGGCGAGAATACCGGCGTCATGCCGCCCGCCCCCGACGATGTGGTCGTCGCGCCCGCCGCTTCCGCCGTGCTGGCGAATCCGCTGCTGATCGAACCCGGCCGCCCGCCGGAGGACGATACCCCTGGTACCCTGCCGCTGCCGGGCACGCAGGAGCGCGACACCGGGCGCGTCACCGTCGGGTCGGTGCCCACGCGCTTGCGCGTGCTGGTGCTCAACACTGGCCGGCTCACCGACTGGATCGACGATCCGGTGATCCATGTGGGGCGCACCGACCGCTCGGCCAATGTCTTCCCAAATATCGACCTGGAGACGGATGGCGGCCACAATGCCGGGGTGTCGCGCCGCCATGTGCGCATCAGCCGGCAGCCCGACGGCTATTACCTGGAAGACCTGGGCAGCATTAACGGCACGTTCCTAAATCGCCGGCGCCTCAGTCCGGGGAATCCCACCGAACTCAAAGACGGCGACGAGGTTCGCCTGGGCAATATTGTGCTGCGCGTGGTGCTGGGTGGATTCCAGCGCGCCAGTTAAGCGGGGCGTGGTTAGAGGAGAAGGGCACGAATGGGAAAACGGCTGATTATCCACCTGGTGGGCGAGGACCCGATTGAAGCCGAGGTGGACGAGTTACCCAAGTCCGGGGAAAGCTATATTCAGGTGTCGAATCCGCGCCGGCGCGATGGGCGTCCGTTAAATTATGTGACTGCCGGCGCGCGTTCGTTTCTGTTTCCCTGGACGCGGATCAGCTTTATCGAAGTTATGGTCAGCGAAGCCGAGCACCGCGAAGTGATCGAATTCTTCCGCGAGGATCGTTGATTCGCCCGCCGGTACACCGCATTCTCGTCTGTGGGCTGTTGCCCATTGGCGATACTCTGTTTACCACCCCCGCCCTGCATGCGGTCCGGTTGCACTACCCGCGCGCGCACATCACGGCGCTGACTTATCCCACCAATGCGGGAATCCTGGCGGCGAGTCCCGATATCGACAAGATCCGGCACGCGCCCACGCGGACGCGCCCGCAGAGTCCGGGCCAGGTGCTCCAGCGAATGGGCGACTTGCGCGCCGCCCGCTACGATTTGCTCCTGGAATTTTCCAGTTATAATTACGGCCTGGCCCTGTGGAGCGGCGCCCGCGACCACACCAGCATGCGTCTGCCGGCTTTCTGGTGGATCCGGCCGGACGCCGGTGTGACCTGGCGGCGCCGTCATGCCGTCGAACACTACGCCGACGTGGTGCGCCGGGCGGGCATACCGGTGACGGACTGGCGGCTGCGCATCTACGCCACGCCGGAAGAAATTGCCGCGCGGGACCAGTTGCTCCAGGATAACGGGGTGCAACCGCGCGAGCCGATCATCGGGTTGCATCCGGGCGGCGAGGGCCTCTGGGGGCGCAAGCAGTGGGGGACGGCGGGGTTTGCGCGCGTGGCCGACCAGTTGCACGCCCACTTCGGGGTGAAAATCGTGGTGTTGGGCGGCACGGAGGATGCGCGGCTGGCGGCGACGCTGGCGCGGCAGAGTTCGGCCCCGGTGCTGAACCTGGCGGGCCAAACCACCCTGGGCGCCACTGCGGCGCTGGCCGCGCGATGCGCCTTGTTCATCGGCAACGACAGCAGCCCGCTGCACATTGCCGTGGCTGCCGGGACGCGCGTCGTCGGCATCTACGGTGTGACCGACCCGCGCTCATACCGGCCCTGGGTGCCGGGTGGGGTGGAGGGTCGCGACTATACCGTGGTGCAAAGCACCGCACCGTGCGCCGGGTCGTTCCCCCTGGTCGGCGGTATCCCTTTGTGGAAATGGCTCAGCGTGATGCGGTGCGACGCGCTGGCGGCCATTACCCCGGAGCAAGTCGTGGCCGCCGCCGCTCCGCTGCTGGCCGCTGCGCTGGCTTAGAACGGCGGCGCCTGCACGCCTAAACGATCGTCTTCTTGTCCTCGGCGGGCGGGGTGGCCGGCGGGGTGGTCGCGGCGGGCTTCTCCGGATCCCCTTCGACGGCATCGCGGAAGCCGCGGATGCTCTTGCCGAGCGCCGGGCCGACCTGAGTCAGCTTGCCCACGCCAAAGACAACCACGACAATCAGCAAAATCAAGATCAGTTCGGGTGGTCCAAGTGGCATTGTATGCCTCCTTACTGTTGCGGTGCGAACCCTCTACCGTATTATACCACCGACTCGCCTGGCCGTGCAGGCCGGGGCAGAAAAAAGCGAGCCAGGCTCTGGAGCCTGGCTCGCGGGGTGCCGGAGGTGGGACTCGAACCCACACGACCTAGTGGTCACTACGCCCTGAACGTAGCGCGTCTGCCAATTCCGCCACTTCGGCGCATCGTTGGGCGGGTGCTCCGCTCAACTCGCAGAGGTATTATACAGAATCTCTTTTATGTTGTCAAGAATTTTCCGGGCTATTCGCCGCCTGCGCGGCGCGGCATTCGACCCAATCGCCGGCCCGGCAACCCAGGCGGCGGGAGGCGTCGCCGTTGCGCACGCTGATCTCCAGCGAGCCGCCGCTGCTGATGAGGGCCACCATGGCGCCGACCGCGACATCGGTGTAGGCGACGGCGACCCCGGCGATGTTCTGCCCGCCCACGCGCACGGCTACCTCGCTCTTGGCGCCCAGTTCCGCCACCATACTTGCCGGGATATTGGTGATGACGTTGCCGAACCGGTCGATGTGGACCACCTGCCCGCGTACTACTCCAGCACCGGCCGTGGCCTGCAAATTGGGCAGGCGGACCAGGCTGTCGATGGCGATGGGGCTGCCCAGTTTTTCGGGCGCCACGCCGCGGGCCACATGCGCGGCGCAAGGGGCGAAGATGTCGCGGCCGTGGAACGTGGTGCTGATCGCCGGGAGCCAGTAATCCGGCGCGTCCAGGTGATAGGCGCGCAGGCCGGTCTCGGCGGTCAGCACATAGCTAAAGACGCCGTTATCCGGGCCGATGAAGACGCTGTGGCCCGCATCGAGCAGCACCGGCCGCCGGGCGCCGCCGACGCCGGGATCGATGACCACGACATGCACGGTCCCGCGCGGGAAGTAGCGATAGGCGCGGCTGAGCACGAAAGCGCCCTCGGCGATATTCTGCGGGCTGATCAGGTGGCTGATGTCGATGATGGGGGCCGCGGGGGCGATGCCCAGGATCACGCCCTTCATGGTGCCGACGTAGCCGTCAGCCACGCCGAAGTCGGTCAACAACGTGATGGGGTTCATGGGGCAGGCGCTCCTTCAGGCGGCGCGGGTGCCGCCACCCGCAACCAGATTTCGCCGAACGCGGTATCCTGCTCGGCCACGGCCAGCCGGCGCCGCAGGATTTCCAGCACGGCCATAAACGTAATGACCACCTCGGGCCGCGAGCGGGCAGCGACCAAGAGCGGCCAAACGCCCACCGTGCCGCCCGGCCCGGCGGCATCCAGATGCTCCTGTAACTCGGCCACTTTCTCGGCCAGAGTGATTTCATGGGGGATGAGGGCGGGCGGCTCGGCGAAGGGCAGGGCCAGTTGCAGCCGGCGATTGACCAGCCGGGTCAACTGGCCCAGCGAGACCCCTTCCAGGCCGAGCGTGGGCGGGCGCTGCACCGGGCGGCGCTGCCGGGCCAGGGTGGCCGGACGCACATAGCTATGCAGGCCGGCGGCATCGCGTTCGCGCAACTCGCGGGCGGTCTGCTGGATGGCGCGGTATTCTTGCAGCCGGCGCACCAGTTCGGCGCCCACATCTTCCTCGTCCTCTTCGGGCGCCGGAGGTGGGGGCGGGCGGGGCAGCAACGCCTGGGACTTGATCAGCAGCAGCTTCGCGGCGACGACCATGAAGGCGGCGAGCACGCCCGGTTCAGGCGCGGGCAGCGCCTCCACATATTCCAGAAACTGGTCGGCCACCAGCGCCAGCGAGACCTTGCTGATTTCCAACTCCTGGCGCTCGATGAGACGTAGCAGCACGTCCAACGGCCCCTCGAAGTCGGGCAAGCGAACGGCGTAAGCAGGCGGCTCGGGCAGTTCCACGACTTACTCCTGGTCGTCGGCCTGCTGGAGCAGGGTGAGGGTGGGCCGCAGCCGGGCCGGGATACCCGCGCCATCCTGGTGATAGCGCACCAGGGCCACCACATCGGGATCGACTCCGGCGGCTGCGGCCAGGCGCGCGCTCAGTTCGGGATGGTGTTGCTGCAAGTGCCAGGGGTAGCGCCAGCTATGCACCGGGGGCGGCCCAGCGACCAGGCGGCGCAGCAACGTCCGCCCCGGCGCACACCAGGTGATGAGCGCCACGATGGAGCGGTGCACGACCGGCACCTTCCGCCTGCTGGCCGGGTCCCACTTGCCCATATCGTGCAGCAGCGCGGCGCTCAGCAGGATCGGATCGGTGTGCCCCTCACGGCGGAGCCGGGCGGCGACATTGAGGGCATGGCGCTGGTAGGGGCGGGGCATGGCACGGAACAGGTGCGCGGCAGGATCCGGCAACCGCGCCTGGGCCAGCGCCGCCTCGATTTCCGCCGGGGCGACCGGCGCCAGGTTCGCGGTGAGAAACTGGCGCACGCGATAGGGCATGTGCGCGACCAGCCCTTTGAAGAACAGCCGTTGCAGATCAGGCGCGGCCATCAGACGGGTAGCCGGCCCCCGCCGATTGCCGCATAGAGGACCGCCATAACCGGCCCCAGCACACGGGTGAGGATGTTGAAGTTCAGCGCGCCGGGCAGAAAATACGGGACGAAAATCAGCAGCATCAACAGGGCCGGGCCGTAGCGGCGCAACGGTTCCATCAGCAGCGCCCAGTAGTTCGACACCAGGCCGGTCATGACCGTGAAGCCGTCCAGGGGCGGCAGCGGGATCAGGTTGAACGCAAACAGTAGGATGTTCACAAAGACGATATAGCCGATGACATCACCGACCTGGGACGGCAACTGATTGGCAACCCCGACCCGGAAAGGTAGCCCGAGTACTGTGGCGATGACCAGGTTGCTGGCCGGTCCGGCCAGGGCGACGAGGGCCATGCCCTTGCGCCCGCCGCGTAGGGCGCTAGGGTTGACCATGACCGGCCGGCCCCATGCAAAAAAGCCCACTCCCAGCGCCAGCAACACGAACATGAAGAACCCTAGCGGGTCAAAGTGGGCCACCGGATTGAGGGTGACGCGCCCGGCCCGCCGGGGACTGTTGTCGCCCAGCATCACCGCCGTATACGCGTGCATAAACTCGTGAATGGTTGTGCCGATGATGAAACCGAGCATTACCCCGATGATACGGACCGGGTCGAGGTCGAAATTAAACATGCAGGCCCTTTAGCTAGTCTCGCTGTTCGAGATCCTTTTTGACATCGTCCAGCGCCGTCTTCAACTGGTCGACCCGCGCTTGCAGGTCGCTGGTAGCGGGCAGCGGCTCCGGCATTTCATGGGCCGCCGGTGTGTCCTCATTATTAGTACGTGTGGTGGCGCCGGTTTGGGTCCCTGCGTCCGTCCCAGCCGGCGCAGAGCCGGCGGCCATCTCGGCGTGCGTGCCTTCCGGGGTGGGCACGGGGATCGTGCCTCCACCGGATGCCCGCGGGGGCGCGTCCGACGTGGCGTCGTTGGGCGGGGGATTAAAATGACCGGGTTCCGTGCCGCCCTTGGTGTCCGTGTCGGAAGTGACATGCATCGCAGCCATGTCACCGCCCAGCCCGCTGTCGGCGTCGACGTTACCCAGGGTCGATTTCACGAAATCGGCCTCCGAGTCTTCGCCCGTGTAGCGGGTTTCCGGCTCATATTCCAACTCTTTCGCGCCCATGCCGGTCAGCGCGGCGCGCACCGCCTCCAGTTGACCGGCGTCGGGGTGCAGCAAGACCAGCGTGGTCGGCTGCGCCCCCTCTTTGTGCTTCTGCTGGGCCAGCGCATTGGTGTCCTGCCCGGCCGCGTTTTCGCCGCTGAGCAGGTCGATTGCCGAATCGGTGCCGGCGGGCCGCAGCAAGACCGAAATATCTTCGCGCGGGTAGCCGATAGCGGTCAGTTTTTCCACGATTGCGCCCGCATCCTGGGCGCCGGCAAAGGCCGCCATATAGGTGGGGCGACCGACGATGGTGGTCTGTTCGTCCATGGATGGGGTCCTCCTCGGAGCGCGGATTCGCGCGGCTTGGTGCAGTGTATCACGGGGATCTCCGGGCGTCAACCCGTTAGCGCTCCCTGTGCATGTTCTGTGCCTTGCACAATGAAGAAGGGACCCCGCGGGGTCCCTTCCGGAATCATAGCCAGCGTGGCCTGCCGCGCGGGCCACGGTCGTGTTTATCGCCGGCTGGTCACGGCCCGGCGGATGGTGAGTCCGGCGAGCATCAGCACCAGGGCGCCGGTTAGCGCCAGCCAGAGCGCGTCATTGCCTTCGCCGTCGCCGGTGTTGGGCAGAGTCTGCGGAGCGGGGCGGGGGGCCGGTTTCGGCGCGGCGGCGGGCGCCGGGGCCGGATTCGCTCCCACTTCGGGCTTCACATTGGAGACCGGGGCGTTGGGATGTGGCGCGGGCGCCTGCTCCACCGGCTTGGGTGCCTGCGCGGGCGGCTGGCTCACCTGGGGCGGTTGATTCTCGCCCGTGGCCGGACCGACATTGCTCACCGGCGCGGGCAAGGTGATCTCCTTCACATCGCGCGGCCCCAGGGCGAAGAAGACTTGCGAGATCGTTTCGCCGGGCTGCAACGTGAACGGCGTCTGATAGCTATAGCCCCACCAGGTGCCGAAAGTGTCGATGTGGACCCAGTACGGCTGCCCCGCCGGGACGGTCAGCGCGTAGGAGCCGTCGGCGGCGGTGGTGGTGCGGTCAACTTCCTTGTCTGTCTCAAGCGGGCCGGTCAGGGCGCGAATCGTGGCCCCCGCGATGGGTTGGCCGTTCCAGCGCACCGCCTTGCCGGTGACTTGGCCGGTGCCGGTCTGCGCCCAGGCTGCGGTCGTGCTCAGGGTCAGCAAGAGGGCGGCAGCCATCAGGGTAAAAAGGAGCTTTTTCATTGGCGTACCTCTTTCCTCGAAGGGTATGGATCTTATGAATCAGTAGGGTGAATAGGATCTGGGTGCGGGATGTAACTATTCAGTCCCCGAACCGTGGTCACTGCTGATGTAGCGGCGCCTCCACCACGGCTCTGCTTGGTTAAAAGCAAAGGGTGTGCCAGACTCAGATAAAACGTAGGTTTTGTCGAGCCTAATAACGCCTATTATTCATAGTACTTTTGGGGGGTGGCATCTAGTACCGGCGCGCATACGGCGCGGTTGCGGGCCGGGCGAGGCATCCCTCTATTGATACGACGTATGAGCCGGGGCATCGGTTACGGGCGGGGCCGGGCGGCTTCGCAATCGCCAGGGTACGGAAGCCGCGGCGGCCTGGGGTGGGCCGGTCAGTGGGCGGCCAGCCAGCTTTGTACGTGCGGGGTGTACCAGTAGAAATGGGCGTCGAAAGTCCGCGGATCGATGTCGGTGAGGAAATCTAATTCCGCGTTGGGGATGGCGTCGCGCAGGCGCCGGCTCATGGCGGGCGTGTTTAGCGGGTCGTCGTCGTGATTGACGATCAGCACCGGGCAGCGAATGGTGCGCGCTTGTTCCAGGCTGACGTTGCCACCGGCGGCGATGATCCGGCGCACCGCCTGTTTCCAGCCTGCCCAGATCGCCTGAGTCCCTTCCAGCCCATACTCGCGGATGGCTGTGGTGCGGCGCGCCAGATTCGGGGTTTGGGGATCGTCGGCCCAGTTGCCGATCTCCGGCAGGATGTCCAGCAGCGCATCTGGAAAGGCGCCGGACACATCGACGGCGACCACAGCGCGAATCAGCTCCGGGGCGGCAGCGGCCAGCAGCAGCGCGACCTCGGCCCCGTCGCCGCTGCCGATCACGCGCACATCGGTCAGGCGCAGATGGCGCAGCAGGGCGGCCAGGTCAGCGGCGTCGCGTTCGTAGAAGTCGTACGGAAAGGTGCGCGGGCGGGGCAGCGACCGGCCATAGCCGCGCAGGTCGGGCACGAGGACACGATATTCGGTGCTACAGGCCAGTGTGGCTTTGGCGTAGGTGCGGCCGGTCTCCAGCATACCGTGGACAAGTAGCAGCGGGGCGCTGGTGCCAAATTCCTCGTAGAAGAGTTCCGCGCCGTTCACACGAGCTAATGGCATCTTCGTTCGGTCCCTTTCGCCTGAACTGCCCGCCGCGACCCACGGGGAGATCAGGCTTGCTTACGTCTGCCCGGCGGGCGCGCCGGGGTAGTCTTGCAACACCAGGGCGGCGGCGCCAAGCACGCCGACCAGGTCGCCGAGGGCCGCGGGCACAATCCGCAGATCCTGCCGGAACGCCGGCTGGGCATGAGCTTGCACGACGGCTCGCACCGGGTCGAACAGCAGGTTGCCTATCTTCGCCACGCCGCCGCCGATCACCACGACCTGGGGGTTATAGAGGTGCAGGGTGTTCACCACAGCAAAACCAAAGGCGCGCCCGGTGTATTCCAGGAGAGCGATAGCGTCGGGATCGCCCTGGCGGGCGGCCTCCTCGACCAGGGCCGGGGTGACGGCTTCCGGCTCGCTGCCGGCCAGGCGGGTCAACAGAGGCGCCCGCCCGCCCGCGACGAGGCCGGCGCCCCGGCGCGCAATGGCCGGGCCGGCGGCGATGGCCTCGATGCAGCCTAGGTTCCCGCAGTTGCACGGCGGGCCGTTGATGTCTACTGTCATATGGCCGATCTCGACGGCGATCCCGTGCGCGCCGTCATAGATGCGCCCATCGGCGATGACCCCGCTGCCAATGCCCGTGCTGACTGTGAAATAGACGAGATGGGTGATGCCTGGAAATTGGCGGCCGGCGCCAAAGCGGAACTCGCCCAGGGCTGCCACGTTGCCGTCGTTGCCGGTTTCCACCCGGATCTCGCGGCCCAACTGCGCGCGCAGGCGGTCGCGCAGAATGTCGCGCAGGGGCACGTAGTCCCAGCCGGGGAGGTTCGGGGGCCGGGTGACGACGCCGGTGGCCGGGTAAATCGGGCCGGGCGACCCTACGCCGACGCCTACAAGCCTGCCCGGATCGGCGCCCTGCATGACGGCCTGGACCGTGCCGAGCATCCTGTTGATGACCGCGTCCGGGCCTTGCTCAGCGCGAGTTTGTTCCCGCGCCTGGGCCAGCACCTGGCCCTGCAAGTCCAGGCGCGCTGTCAGGATCTTCGTGCCGCCCAGATCGATGGCGACCACATACTCGTTCATAGGCCCTCGTGATGGCGCGGGGCGCGCTGTCGCTCACTTCAGAAAGCGATAGCGTAGCAGCGTGCCGACGACCGCGATGCCGTCCTTCCAGGAGATTTTCTTGCCTTCCCACATCTCGCGGCCGGTATACGAGATGGGCACTTCATAAATCCGGACGCCCATGCGCAGGATCTTGGCCGTGATTTCCGGGTCGATGCCCCACCGCGCGGATTTGATCTCCAGGCGCCGGGCGATGTCGCCCGTGAAAACCTTGTAGCAGGTCTCCATATCGGTCAGGGTGGTATCGAACAAGACGTTCGTGACCAGGGTCAGGAACTTGTTGCCGACCTGGTGCCAGAAATACATCGCCTTATGCGGCCCCAGGAAGCGCGAGCCGTAGACAGCCTTGCTGCGCCCCTTGAGGATGGGCGCGATGAGCAACGGGTACTCGGCGGGGTCGTACTCGAGGTCTGCGTCCTGGATGATGACGATGTCGCCGCGGACCTGGGCCAGGCCGGTGCGCACGGCGGCGCCCTTGCCGCCGTTGATGCGGTGCTTGAAGAGCCGGAGCTGGCCTTCGCGGGCCAGGTCCTCCAGCACGTCGCCGGTGCCGTCGGTTGAGCAATCGTCCACGGCGATGAGTTCCTTCTTGAGGGGCACCGCGTTGACCTGCTCGACGATCTGGCGAATGGTGCGGGCCTCATTATAGACCGGCATGACAACCGAGACCAGATAATCGTCGGGGATACCGCTGCCGGGCGCCGGGCGGAGTTGGGCCGGGTCCACCGCGGGGGTGAGCGGCGGCGAGAGCGGGATAGGTGTCGCGCCGGTCGGGTCCTTTGCCATGCTGTCTACAATTCCTCCATCATCGTGTGGTGCCGGGGATCAGCGACGACCGGGCCGATCCCCGCCGCCGTGCTGCCGGCGCTGCAATTCTTGTTGTAGCTTCTGTTCCTGGGCGCGCTCCGGGCTCTCGTCGGGCACGCCGTAGGCCGGCTTTAGTTTGCCCGGCGCGGGCGCATCGGCGGGGGGCGCGGCCTGGGCGGCGGGGGCGGCCTCTTTCGCAGGCGCCGCGCCCAGCGGGCGCTTCAACAGCACCCAGAAGTTGTCGCGGAAGACGCCGACTACTTCCCAGCCCTCGCGGCCCAGGGCATTGAGCGGCGTGCCTTTCAGGTTGAGCGGGTCGAGGACCGTGACCCGGCCTCCGTCGGCCTCCGGAATCAAGCGGACGCCCAGATATTCCCACTGTTGCATACGACGATTCCTCCTCCGTCAAAACGCCTCATTCTAACATATAGCGCGGGCCGGGTTCAACCGTTGCGCGCGGCGCCCGGTCCGTGAACGGGCGGGCAACGACTACGAAGGCCGCCCGCGCGGGCTGTTTCCCCTAAGATAGGCCGCGCAGGCGGCCTTCGTAGTCGTTGCCGGCGGCTTGAGCCGCCGGGCGCCCCGGCTTGTGCTATAATACGGGGGCTGAGGAAGTACTGCATGACCACTTTGCACATTCGCCTGTTCGGTGGCCTCATTCTGCAACGCGACCAGCAGACTTTGCCGGCGCCCACACCGCAGAAAGCCGCGCTGCTCCTGGCGTACCTGCTCACCGCGCACAACCGCACCCACCCGCGTACCCTGCTGGCCGGCCTCTTCTGGGGCGACCAGGACGAGCGCCGCGCCCGCCGCAACCTGAGCGACGCGCTCTG
>JAICKM010000143.1 GCA_025927935.1 Chloroflexia bacterium
AAACAACTTCCAGAAGTAAATCGGCCAGTTCTCGCGGCATGGTGATCATGGCATCATGGCCCGTTGGCAACTGTCGCAGACGCCACCCCGCTTCCGTTGGAGGAAGTGCTCTCCGCGCCACTAGATGACGCATGAGTGAGAAGAAGAAGCCACCGCTGGTGCATTCAATATGCGTCCGGGGTGTCGCTGACACGATGGCTGGATTCTTCAGATGAAGCGGCTGCTCCAACGTCTTGCGGGGTTGGGGCGTCACCTGCGAGAGCACCCAGCTGCGATCCGGCTCTGTCGTCACTCCGTAGGTGCCTTGCGAATCGACTCTCCAGTCATCACCGTGGGCTTGTTTGCGCAGCAGCAGACGGATCACCAGCGGCGAGACATCAACCATCGATTCGCCATCGCGTGGCACGAAGGTATCCAGATAGACCAGGTGCGCAATGCGCTCCGGCACCTGATCCACCACGCCGGTGATGACCATCCCACCATAACTGTGCCCCACCAGGATGACCCCGCGCAGATCCTTTTCCTCCAGCAAGCCGACGATATCCTGGATATGGGTATCTAATCCGACAGCGGGGGAAAGCTCCGATGCCCGCTCCGCCAGGCCAGTGAGGCTGGGGGCATAAACCGCATGGCCGGCCGCTTCTAAGAAGGGGATGATCTTCTGCCAGCACCAGCCGCCATGCCAGGCCCCATGCACGAGCACAAATGTTGCCATGCTCGCCTCCTTTTCACTGATTGGATGCGCACTCAGGGAAAACCGCAAAAAGATACTATCTCGCACTAATCCCTTCGACAGTGGGACAGACTGTCCGGCCCAGCGCAGGTTCCTCCTCTCCATGTCAGGATGGAGGCAACGCATCCCACCTCGCCGTTGCCTATCTGTTAGGTCTGCGGCAGTCGCGTTGAGGCTAGGCCCTCTTCACGCGCCCGGACAATGGCTTGGGCGCGGTCGGCCACCTGTAACTTGCTGAAAATATTGCTGATGTAATTGCGCACGGTCTTCGGACTCAGCGCCAAGTCCTCGGCGATGGCCTGGTTGTTCGCTCCCTGGGCCATCAAGCGCAACACCTTGCGTTCGCTCTCGGTGAGCTCTGGGAAGATCGCCGGCGGCAACGGGGCTTTGGCGTCAAAAAACGTCATCAGGCGCCCGGCGATCGCCGGACTGAAGATGGCATCGCCCCGCCCGATCGCCAGAATGGCCCGCTGGAGATCCTCATCCTCCGCGTCTTTCAGTACATACCCGCGCGCCCCGGCCCGCAGCGCGGCAAACACCGAGTCGTCGTCTTGAAACATCGTCACCACCAGGATCCCGATGTGCGGGCTGGTATGCGCGATCTGGCGAATGGCGCCCAACCCATCGCCCTGCGGCATGTGCAAATCCATCAGCACCACGTCCGGCTGGAGCTGCTCGGCCAAGCGCAGCGCCTCACTACCTGTCGTGGCTTCGCCCACCAAACGCACCGCAGGCATGGTCGCCAGCAGGGCGCGCAAGCCTTTGCGAAACATCGGGTGGTCGTCGGCGATCAGAATCGTCAGCGGTTCCGTCATGAGCAGTCCGCTCCTAGCCCCGGCCCCAGGGGAATATGCGCGCTGACGTCCGTGCCACCGCTGGGCCGGCCTGTGATCCGCACGTGCCCGCCTAATTCGGCCGCCCGCTCCCGCATCGAGACCAACCCCACCCCGGCGATGCGATCCGGCGGCACGCCGACGCCGTCGTCGCTGATGGTCAACGTGAGGTCCCGGTTGTCAAGGACCAGGCGGATCGCGCAGTGCCGCGCCTGGGCATGTTTCGCCACGTTGTGGACCGCTTCCGTGGCGATGCGATAGACAGCGACTTCGGCGGCCGCCGGCAACGGTGGGAGGATCGCTGGAGCGTCGAGGGTGAACATGGCCTCTGGGAGGGTATCCCCGAGATGGCGCAACGCGCCGAGCAGCCCGAGGTCATCGAGCAGCGGCGGGCGCAACTCATACACCAAGCGGCGAATTTCCTCTGTCGCGACCCGGAGATCGCTGCGGAGCTCATCGACCAACGCTTCCGCCCCCGCCGGCTGTTGTCGAATCTGCCCGCGCAGCGCGCCCAGTTGCAGCCGCAACGCGGACAACGACGGGGCCAGGCCATCGTGGAGATCGCGCCGGATGCGCCGCCGTTCCTCCTCGCGCACCGTGACGATCCGCTCGCGCGATGCCTGTGCCTCCCCGGCCAATTGCGCGGCGTAGAGTGTGATTCCGACCTGCCGGGCCAAATCTTGCAGCAGTTGCTGGTCGCTGGCCGACAGCGGTTCGTGGGGCTGGCGGGGAGCCACGTGCAGCACACCGAGGGCGGTGTCATTGTAGGCCAGTGGGATCGCCAGCAGGTGCGCGCGCGGCGGTCGGCTCCCATGCTCCACGGTCACGGCGTCCCCGTCGCGGCGGATCTCGATGCCTACGTAGGGCAACTTGAGGGTGGCGGCGATCGTCGCCGCCACGGTGGACGCGATAGGTGCCGGTGCTTGCACCGCATCCAGGCGCTGATTCAACTGCGCAATGACCGCGTAGGCGTTGTCGTGCTGGCCGTACACCACCTGGTTCGCGCCGCGCCGGAGCCAGCCACGGACCGGCCAAAACGTCAGAACGACGCTTAGCAGCGCGATCAGATTGAGCCACCAGGGCACCGGGGCACTCCCGGAAATGCCGGCCAGGGCGAGGATGCCGACGTAAATCGTGGCGCTGTAAAACACGAGTACGCCATACACAATCGTGTTCCGCAGCAGCACATCCCCGGAAAGTTTCGCCACGCCGCGCAGCCATGCGCGACCGACTGCTAGGAGCGGCCGCGTGGCAGGCGCCTGATTGCGGTGGGGATAAGCCATGGCTCGATTATACTCTCAAGCGGGCGCTACCCGCTACCCGGCCCTCACGGCGCCCGGCGGTGGCCGGGACCGCGGGCAGCGGACGTATCCCGCCGCAGCAGGAGGACGATCACCAGCGCGGAGAGCGCCACACCCACACCTGCCAGGATCTGCAAGCTAGGATTCGGCACCAGGAGGCCGGGCAGGGCCGCCAGGCCGTCGAGTGTGCGCAGCAGAATGGTCAGAATCACAGCCCACTTCTGGCCGCGCCAGACCCCATAGGCGGCCACCAGGCCCGCCGCGCCAACGATCACGGCGAGCAGGAGGATGGCATAGGGCGGGGAGTTGCCCGCGCGATCGGTAGCGACGGCCCCCCGCGGCAGATTAATGAGCGACGTGGCTAGATCCGCCAGGCTTAGCAGCGCCTGCAACACCGCGGCCAGGAGGTATGATCGGGAGCGAGTCATGCCGGTGACTCCTTGGCAAGTGCTTGAATCGGTCGAAAACCCGGTCAAGGATGGTCAAACGGCGGTCGTGAAGCAAGAGCTAGAGGATAGGAGACCTTCCTCTAGCTCTGCCCCAGGGGCAGTTAGGCAGCGGGCCGGCCCTGCCCCCGTTTAAGATCGCGCCGCACCACCCGCAGCAGGGGCGGGGATCAGACCCAGCTGCTGCATCATCCCCAGCACATCGGCCTGCTGCCAGGTTTCCGCCATCCTGCCGTTTGCGATACGGTCAATGACGATGCCGGCGAGGGTTACCGGCTTCCCTGTCGGCGGAATCCCGTCCAGTTCGCCGCGCTGGGTGCCGCGCACCGTCCAGCGGGTGACCACTTTGTCGCCCTCCGCCACCTGGTCCTCGATGGTGCAATGGTAGTCAGGGAGGGCCGTGCGGTACGTCGTTACGAATTCCTGCATACCCTGCTGGCCGCGCACTTCTGGCGTGGTCCCGTGCATAATATAGCCACGATCCACGACTTCGGCAATGGCAGCTAGCTTTCCCTCGTTGAAGACCTCGTCGATGAAGCGCCGAACGATGGCCTTGTTCGCTTCGGTTCCCACGGAAAATCTCCTCTCTGGTCATCCAGCTTGCGGACGACCTCGTAAGGGGTCAGTCTCCGGATTCCGCTGCTCATAGCGGAGCAGTACCGCCCTAATATCGCGCAGCACCACGCCGCCGAAGCACCACGCCGCCTACGGCCGCCAACAGCCCCCCAGAGGCTAGCAGGAAGAACAGCAATCCGGAGCCGGTTGCTCCGTCCGGTGCTCCGGTGGTGGGCATGCCCGGTTGCTGGTGGGCGAAGAGCGCGGCGAAGTCGTCCCGGGTGGTATCGCTCAGCCGCTCCTCATCGCGCACGATCTTGCCGTTGGCGATGGTGAAGACTGCGGTCTCGGTGTAGGGATGCGCGAGTGCTGCCGCGGGCCCCCCACTCAGCGTAATGTCACACTGGACGCGATCGGCCCCGCTGATCCCGCAGTTGGCGGCGGCGGCCTGGACCAGGCGCCGGCTGGCCTGCTGCAGCGCCGCGTCCCGGCCGCTCGGCGCGGTCAATTGCGGCGGGGCCGCCGGCGGCCAGTTCGTGATCACGTCCTGGTACGCCGGATCGAGGAGCATACGCAGCGTGGCCGTATCGCCGGCGTTGAAGGCGGCGACAAACTGCTGGACGATGCCCGCGAGATCGGTCTGAGGGGTCGGGTGGGCCGCTGCGCTGCCGGCGCCGGCCCCCGCCAACAGCCCCGCGACCACGACCAAAGCCAAACGAGCCTTGACATATGCCTGCATCTGAACCTCTCCTTACGCGAACGCAATTCCTGCTGGCCGTCAGGCGCGTGCGGCAGCGGCTAGGACGGTTGCACACAACCCCAGCGTACCTGGGGGGCTTGAGTGTAGTGACAGTATAAAGGATGGCTTGTCCGCATGTCATGAGGCCGGTGTCCTATGATTTTGGGATATTTCGCGCATCTCGTTTGGGACGGAGATTGCCGTAGAGCGCAGCAGAGTGGGCGTGAATGTGGAGCTACGGCGCAGGGAAATGCGGGAAAGACGGCTGCCGAGGTTAGCCTGGGAGCACCACGCAAGATTCAATGTCAGATTGAAGATTCCCGAGTTAACCTTGCTGAGGCAGGAGAAACCGGAAACGAGGACAGCAAACCGGATTCCAGGCGGCGACCCGGCACGTTCGCATCTCATACTACAGCCGATGGTACTTGGCCCCTGATAACATATTTGCTCATTCCGGACCATATGAACAGATGGCAGGAAGACGGGCCGGGGAGCGTATGATCGGCTTAAACTGCTCCGCAAGGCGATCCCCATGCTCACCCGGTTGCATCGTGTTCCATCGCAAACGGCGCCCTTGGGCGCGATACGTAGCCTTACGTAATATCGCGCGGGTACCGGCTACGTAAGCCGGAACCGTAATTCCTACGATGTGCGCCGGGCTGCGGCGTAGTACAGTAGTCCCATCGGCATGATGGACAGGACCACGGACTGAAGGAGCAAGACGATGAACGCACGGAAGCATAGTCAGCAGATCGGCCTGAGCGGGTTCCCGATGCAGGCGTGGGCGGGCGCGATGGAACTGGCCGAGGCGGCCAACGCCGCGCTGGCGGCCCTGACCGCGAGTCCGGCGGCGCGACCCGCCACGCCGGCCCGCAGCGCCCCGGTGGCCGGCATCGCCGGCACGCCGGTTTCGCCGCTGCTGGCTTCCGCCGTCGAGGATGGGTCGAACCTGGAGATGGATTGGCTGTGGCTCGCCACGAAGGTAGAGGCCGGCAACGAGCGGCGCTACTGCCTGCTGCGCGCCCTCGCCATCAACCCGGCCAGCGAGATCGCCCGGCGGGAGTTGCAGAGTCTGTAGGCCCCCGCCCGGCGCAACGCCGGGCGGCCCCGCGGCGGCCGGCTTACGCCAGGCCATTCTCCATGGCGAAGCGCGTGGCGGCGCTGCGGGTATTGACCCCCAGTTTGCCGTAGATGGCGGTAAGGTGGGTGCTGACCGTGCGCCGGCTGACGATCAGTTTCTCGGCGACCTGCGCGTCGGTGAGGCCCTGAGCGACCAGGCGTAACACCTCCGCTTCGCGCGCTGTCAGCCCGGCCGGGTAGGTGGTGTGGCCCGCCGCCCCGGCGGTACCCGGCGGCATCACCGCGACGGCGCCCGATCCGGCTGTTGTTCCCGCGCCCGGCTCCGAGGGGGTAGCCCCATTGCCGGTCGGGGCGGCATCGGGATACCAACCAAGCAGGTGGGTGGCGGCCCGCCGGTAGGCATCCAGGCTCTCCGGCGGGGCGGCGGCCAGTTGGTCCAGTTCTTCGGCCCAGGTCGTCTGGCGCTGGCGGCGGGCGAGCGGCGCCGTCGCCGCCAGAATCGCCCGTACCTGCGGGACGGACCGCGTGTTCAGCGCCAGTTGCACGGCCTCCTGGAAGCTGCGCACGGCGGCGGCATCGTCGCCGATGGTGGCGGCCAGCCGCCCCCGGTTGATCAACGCCTCGGCCAGCCCCCACTGATTGCCGATCTCCCGGAACAAGGCCATGCTCTGATCGTAGCGCTCCTGGGCTTCGGGGTAGTTGCCGAGGGCCACCGCCACATCGCCCAGGCGGTTGAAGCAGATGGCGACGCCTCGCGTATCGCCCATTTCCTGCCGGGTCTCCAGACTCTGGATGAAAAACCAGCGCGCCGAGTGATATTCGCCCAGGATGAAAGCGACTTTGCCGAGATTGGTCAGCGAGAAGGCCATGCTCCAGCGATTGCCCAGTTCCTGCTCGATCAGGTAGCTCTTCTGGGACCAGGACTGGGCGGCGGGGTAGTCCGCGCATTCATAGGCCGTCTGGCCGAGAATATTGCAGGCGATGGCCTGGCCGTAGCCGTCGCCGATGGCCTGCGCCATGACCAGGGCTGCTTCGCCGTGCGCGCGGGCGGGGCCGTATTCGCCGAGATAGGAGCAGGTCGCGGCCAGATAATTCAGCGCGAACACCTGATCGGGGCCCGGCCCCAGCGGGCGCAAGATGTCCAGGCTCTGCTCCAGGAGTTGTTTGGCCTGCGCCTGGCGGCCCAGGTGGAAAGTGAACCAGCCCTGCCGGGCGAGCACCATGCCGTAGATCGGCGCCACCTGCGGGTCCTGGGCATCGGCGGCGAGCGCCTTGGCGGCGGCGGTGAACGCGGCGGCGCCTTCGCCGAACCAGCTTCGCATGTCGTAGAAGTGGAACAGCCCCGGCCCGGCGCGGCCCACAGCCGCCCAATCTCCGCCGGGGGCCGCCGCGTGGCCGCTGTGCCGGCGACCCTGGACCGGGCGCGATAAGCGCCCCCCGGCGGCGTCCGGGCGGTGCTCCCGCGGGGAATCATCGCCGCGCTCCGCGGCGGTGATGGCCCAGCGCCAGGCCACGCGGATCTGTTCGATCTCCTGATCAAGGGCGGCGAGAGCGGCGAGCTGGCCGGCGCCGCGTAGCTCTGCCGTGCGATCGGCCAGGTAGGTAATATAGTAATCGGCGTGGCGGGCGGCGGTCTGGGCCGTCTCGCCCGCTTGCTCCAGTTGTTCCGCCGCATACTGGCGCAAGACTTCGAGCACCTGGTAACGCACCCCGGCCCGGCTGCCGCTTGCGGCCACGCGATGCACCAGCGATTTGTCGATGAGCGCGGCCAGTTGCGGCAAGCCGGCGCCGGCCACGGCTGCCGCCGCCTCGCGGGTGAAACTGCCGCGGAAGACCGCCAGCCGCCGCAAGACCTGCTGCTCGTCGGGGGTCAGCAACATCCACGAGTGATGGAAGACGGCGCGCAACCCCTGCTGCCGTATAGGCAGATCCTGGCTGGTCGAAGTGAGAAAATCGAGGTCCTGGGTGATTTCGTCGGCGATCTCGGCGCACGACAACATGCGGATCCAACTAGCGGCCAGTTCGATGCCCAGGGGCAGGCCCTCGACCAGCCGGCAGATGCGGATAATCGCGGACCGGTTCTCCGCGGAGAGGGCAAAGTCGGGGTCCAGCGCCTGCGCGGTTTGCACGAACAACTGCACCGCACTGTCGGGTTCCGACTCCGGTCCGGGCGGCGGTTGGTCCGGCGCCGGGACGGGTAGACCCGGCAGTTCGATTACCCATTCGCCGCGCAAGTTCAGCCGTTCGCGCGAGGTGACCAGGATGGTCAGGTAGGGCGCGTCCTGCAAGAGGGCGGTGAGGAACCGCGCCCCGGCGACGACGTGCTCGAAGCCGTCGAGGACGAGCAGCAGGGCCTTTTCGTGCAAATATTGCAGCAGTTGGGTGACCGGGGAATCGGGGCCGGAGAAAGTCATGCCGAGCGCGCCGGCCACGGCGGTCGCCAGCGCCTCATCCAGCGGAGCGCGGGCCGTGAGTCCGCCCAACGGCACCAGATAGACGCCATGGCTGAAGGGGGACGCCGGCTGCGCGCTATGGGCCAGGCCGTGAGCGACTTCAAGCGCCAGGCGGGTCTTGCCCACGCCGCCCACGCCGGTGATGGTCACCAGGCGGCAGCCGGGGCCGGCCAGGCGGCTGAGCAACTGGGTATACTCGCCGCTCCGGCCCACGAAGGTGGTGAGCGCCGCCGGGAGGTTATCCAGCGGCCGCTCGGGCAAGGTGCCTCCCGGCGGTTGCCAGCGGCCCGGCTCCACGGATTGGGCCGGTTGTCGATCCACAATCCCCTCCTTGCCTTGGCCTTGGGCATGTGTGGTGGTGGATGCCCCGTGTCGTCGCTCTATTATAGCACGATTCCTATAGCCGGGTAGGGGTTTGCCTGTGCATTACGCGAACAAGTTTGCCTGTTCCACGACAAGGGCTGATCGCCTATGGGCCTGGTCCACCAACCTGTCACATTGCCTAGATCTCTTCCGTATATCTTCATAGGTACTTCACATTCGCGCAGTATACTGGAAGATATGCAACCGCAACTCTGCGCGTATGCGAGAATGACAACGGAGGATCGAGAGAATGGATACTAATCGAAATTGGGCGGGTTGGGCCGCGTTGGGGCTGGCGGCCCTGGCCTTGCTGGTCGCGCTGAGCGGGCGGGGCGGCGGCGCACGGTCTGAGATCACCTACGCTTACCCTGTCCAGAAATGGCCGCCGGGCATGGTGGTTCCCGCTGTGCCGCAGGCGCCGGTCGCCCCGCCCGCGCCCGCCGCCCCGGTGATGCCCGCGGCGCCGGTGATGCCGGTGAACCCGAAGATGATGCCGCCTGGCCCATGGCAGTGGCAAGGTACCCAGGCCACGCACTTCGGCGCGGCTGCGGCGGTGGGGCGCTTCGTCCACTTCGCTGTCGTGGGCCTGGGCGGGTTGCTCCTGCTGTTCCTGGCGTTCCGCCTGTTCGGGCGGCGCGGGCGGGGCGGCATGGGCCGGGTCGCGTTCAACCAGGCCGGGCCGGGTCCCGGCGCACCGGGTGGGCAGCCGTATCCCGGCGCGCCCCCGATGCAGAGCAATCCGCAGTACCCCGGCGGGCCGCCACCGTATCAAGGCGCGCCGGGTGCGTCGCCCTACCAGGGTGCGCCGCCCTACCAGGGCGGGCAACCGTACTATGGCGGACAGCCCTATCAGGGCGGACAGCCGCCGCAGGGCGGGCAGCCCTACCAGGGGCCGCCCTACCAGGGCGGCCAGCCGTACCAGGGGGGGCAACCGCAGCCGCCGCAAGGTGGGCAGCCGTATCAGGGCGGGCCGCCGCCGGAGCAGCCGCGCTAAGATGGCAACCAAGACTATCCTGGTGGTCGACGACGAGCCGGGCATCGTGACCGTCGTCTGCGATTACCTGGACCGGGCCGGCTTCCGCGTACTCACCGCGGGAGACGGCCCGACCGCCTTGCGCCTGGCCCGCGCCGAGCGGCCCAGCCTGCTGGTGCTCGACCTGATGCTGCCCGGCATGGACGGCCTCGACATCACCCGCGCCCTGCGCCACGACCCGGCCACGCACAAACTGCCCATCATTATGCTCACAGCGCGCGTCGAGGAGACCGACCGGCTGATCGGCCTGGAACTGGGCGCCGACGATTACATCACCAAGCCGTTCAGCCCGCGCGAAGTGGTGGCCCGCGTGCGCGCCGTGCTGCGGCGGGTGGAGGATAGCGCGCCGTATACCGGGCGGCTCCAGATCGGCGTGCTAACCATCGACCTGGAGCGGCGCACCGTGCGCCGGGCCGGCGTGCTGCTGGACCTGACGGCCACCGAGTTCGACTTGCTGGCCGTCCTGGCCCGCGAGCCGGGCCGGTCTTTCACCCGCGCCCAGTTGGTCGACCTGGTCTACGATACCAGCTACGCGGGCTATGACCGCACGGTGGACGCGCACATCAAGAACCTGCGCCGCAAAATCGAGCCGGACCCGCACACGCCGCGCTATATTCTCACCGTGTACAGTATCGGCTACAAGTTCGCCGAAGACGTGGCCGAGGACCGGCCCATCGAGACGGGCAGCTATGGGGAGCCGGCATGAAACGTCCGCAGTTGTTTACCCTGATGCTCGCCGCGTTCGCCCTGGTGATCGTGCTGGGCGTGGGCGGCATGGGCGTGTTTTTTGGCCTGAGCGCGGTGTTCGGCGGGCACAGCGGCCCGGTCGATTTTCTGCGCGGCCTGGTGAGCGCGGGGCTGGCGCTGGCCGCCGTGCTGCTGGCGCTGGCCGCGTTCTTCTCGCGCCGGCTCAGCGCGCCTCTGCGCCGGCTGACCGAGGCGGCGCGGCGCCTGGCCGCGGGCGACTGGAATGCCCGCGTGGCCGGGGGCGGCGTGCGCGAGCTGCACGACCTGGCCGACGCCTTCAACAGCATGGCCGCCTCGCTGGCGCGCGCCGATCAGCAGCGCCGCCAACTGACCGCCGATGTGGCCCACGAACTGCGCACGCCGCTGTCGGTGATGCGCGGGCGGCTGGAGGGCATTCAAGACGGCATCTACCCGGCCACCGCGGAGCAGATGGACCTGCTGCTGGACGAGGTGTCGCTGCTGGAGCGGCTGATCGAGGACCTGCGCTTGCTGGCCCTGGCCGACGCGGGCCAGTTGCCGCTCTACCCGGAGCCGCTGGACGCCGCCCATTTGCTGCACGACGCGGCGCGCGCCCTGGCGCCACAGGCCGAGTCGCAGCAGGTGGCCCTCGACGTGCAGGTGGCCCCCGACCTGCCCGAAGTGGCCGCCGACCCGCAACGCATCGCCCAGGTGTTGAGCAACCTGGTCGGCAATGCCGTGCGCCACACTCCGGCGGGCGGCCAGGTGACGCTACACGCCTGGGCCGCGCACCCGCCGGGCCTGGTGCCCGCCCTGGTCATCGCCGTGGCCGACACCGGGTCGGGCATCGCGCCCGCCGACCTGCCGCATATCTTCGACCGCTTCTGGCGGGCCGACCGGGCGCGCACGCGCAGCAGCGGCGGCGCGGGGCTGGGGCTGGCGATTGCCCGGCGCATCGTCGAAGCCCACGGCGGGCAGATCGGCGCGCAGAGCCAACCCGGCCACGGCACCACGGTCACGTTTACCTTGCCCCTGACCCCGCTCATCCCCCTCGCGCCGCTTGCGCCGCCCGCGAACGGCAACGGCCACGCCAACGGCCATACCCGCGATACGCGCGTCCTGGCCGCCCTGGGCCGCCAGCGCGATAGCTGAATCGCGGCTCCCCGCCTCGTGTCATGCTGAATGGAGTGAAGCCTCTCGCCCACGGCTTGTCCTGTTGAGCGGAGTGAAGCCTCTCGCCCGCGGTTTGTCCTGTTGAGCGGAGTGAAGCCTCTCGTCTCTTACCCCACGAGACGAGACTCTTCGCTGCGCTCAGAGGGACAAGGTCGCCTGCCGCCCGCGGATTCGCCCCCCACGCGGCGAGACTCTTCGCTGCGCTCAGAG
>JAICKM010000041.1 GCA_025927935.1 Chloroflexia bacterium
GAGGGCGAAGGCCGTGACCACGATGCTGTTGATCAGCACGGCGCGCAACGGCCGGTAGCCGAACCCGGCGGTGAGCCAGTAGAACCGGTCGAGCAGCAGCCGCCCCAGCACCGCCGAGCGTTCCCAGGGCCGGCTTCCGCGCAGCCTGGCACCGTCCCGGCTGCCGTCGCGACCCCAGACATAGTAGTGCAGGCCGTGCATGCGTGCCCGACGGCGCATGTAGTCGAGCGCGTCGGTTTCCTCGACCCAGCCGCGGGCGGCGGTATAGGTACGGAGCCGGGTATAGTTGCTGTAGAGCATGCGGTACAGCCGGTAACGGTCGCGCCGCCATACATCCAGCACCACGCGCTCGGATAGCCCGACCTGGCGGACCAGTTCCTCGCCGAGGTGGCCGGTGAAGTCGAACATCTCGGTATCGTCGTCGTCGTCCTCGTCGCCGGGGTCGCGCAGGGCCAGGCCCATGTGGAGGAGTTGGAGCTTGCAATAGAGTTCGGCTTGTGTGATCAGCCAGATCCAGAGGGCTTGCGTGGTTTGCACCGGGTGCCGGTGCAGATGGGGTTCATCGGGCGCGGCCCCGAAGTTTCGGGCGATGTCGCAGGTTTCGCGCAGCAACGGCTCGACATTTTGCGCGGTACGCAGCGCCACCGCCCACTCGCGGCCATGCACGCCGCGTTCGGCTGTGGCGATCTGGGCGATCACGCCGTCCAAAGCCGCCGTGACGGCGTTCACGCGCTCGCCCGGCAGCCCGCTGAGGCGCAGCCGTTCCACCAGCACGCCCAGGCGAGCCTGGAGGCGCGGGATCAAGGTGACGCGGGTCTGGCGGCGCTCAGTCATAAGTTAGGTCTCAGATCGCGGAAGGCCCCAGGATCCGGCACGGGGAGCGGCTAACAGGGAGGGTTAGACTTCGAGCCAGGTCTTCTCCCGTTTGTATTCCTTAAGGGCTGGTTTGCAGGCATCGCAGAGAATGATCGTAGCGTGCCGCCTTTCGACGCCGCGCCGCGTCTGGTAGCGATAGCTGTAACGATAGCGGTTGCTGTGCTGCGAGCAGTATTGCAGGCCGCAGTGTTGGCACAGCGCCAGCATCGGTCCGGTGCAGGCAATCCAGCCGCACTCGCCGTCGCTGTTGTGCTGCGCGGCCATCTCGCGCCGCGTGACTTCGGCGGTGGCCGCCTCGATACCGCGCTGCCGCTCGACGAAGGCGCGCTTACAACGCTGGCAGTAGGGGCCGGCCAGGTTGCCGTGGCGCGCGCAGAACGGGCGCTCGCAGACGCTGCACAGGCCATCGGCCACTTCCCGGCAATAGACCAGCCCGGCTTCGCACCTTAACGCCATCCGTCCTCGCCTACTAACTGTAGTCGTCCCTTGCCCAGGCGATCCAGGTCCCAATCGCGGTAGAGCTTGGGCAACATATCCTGCGGGGTCCAGCCGTCGCGCACGCCATACTTGCCCTTGTACTCGCTCAGAGTCTCGCCCACTTCGTAGAAGAGGATCTGCGCCACCCGCAGGCCCACCGGCAGTAACACTGTCGCGTGGCTGTGGTTGGTGATCTCCATGGTCCAGTGAGAAATATAGCCCACGTCGCCGACGCCCGCGCACTTGCAGACGGACAGGCAACTGCGCCCGATGCTGCTGCGCGCCCGCATCGAGGTGGTGAACCCGTTCTGCCCGCCGATGATCTCCTCGGTATGGGCCAGAATCGTGTCGCCCGGCCGGATGGCGATCATGCCGTCGCGGGCCTGTTGCGGGTCGCCCCAGAAATTGCGGGATTGCTCGGCGTCGAAGAAGCTGACGGTGACCATGTTGTGGTTGGGCAGAAAGTACCACTGGCCCAGGCGCACATCATACGAGTTCGTGCCGAGCTGGCGGCGCTCGAACGGCTCGATGATGACATTGCCTTTGTCCATTTCTTCCAGGATGCGCTTATCGGATAGCAGCACAGTTCTCTCCTGACTCGTTAGACCAGCGGTGTGACCGGCTCAACCGGCTCGGCACTCTGCTGGACGGGGGTGGTGCGGTAGGCCCAATCGCCGGCGCGGGCCTCGCCGGCCACTCGTTCGTAGACGGCTTTAGTCATCTTGGCGATGCGGTCCCAGTTGTAGAGGGTATCGACATCGCGGCGCGCGTTCGCGGCGCGCTCCCTGGCCCAGTCGGGATGCACCAGCGTTTGCAGGACACCCCAGGCCAGCGAGCCGGGGTCGTCCGGGTAGACTTTCAGGCCGTTTTCGTGGAGGTTGATCACCTCGGACAGACCGCCGGTATCCGCGGTGACGACAGGACAACCGGCGGCCATCGCTTCCAACGCGACGATGCCGAACGGCTCATAGAGGCTGGGGAAAACGGCGCAATCAGCCACTTTGTAGAGCCGGTCGCGGTCGTCGTCCGAGATGCGGCCGGGGAAGAAGAACCAATCGCTCACGCCCGCAAGCCGCGCCCGGTGCTCCAGATCGTAGCGAAAATCGCCGCCGCCCGCGATGATGAACCGGACGTTGGGATAGAGGGACACAATCTGCGGCGCGGCAGCGACCAGCACCTGCAAGCCCTTTTCCCAGACCAGGCGCCCCACATAAAAGACGATCTTTTCGTCCGGACGGGCCAGGGTGTCGCGGAACCAGCTCAGATCCTGGCCGTTCCAGCGGTCGAACGGGCGCGGATCCACGCCGTTGGGGATGACATCGACCTTCTCCGGCGGTGCGCCGAAGTAGTTGAGGATCTCCCAGGCCATGTAGTTGCTACAGGCGATGGTGCGCCAGCTTTCGTAGACCAGGCGCCACTCCGCCGTGTGAATATCGCGCTGTATGTCTTCCCAGAGAAAGCCGTGGTTGCGGCCCATCTCTGTCGCGTGGATGGTCGAGACCAGGGGTAAGCGCCGCGTGTGTTTGAGCGTGAGGGCGGCAAAGGACACCAGCCAGTCGTGCGCGTGGATCAAGTCAAAGCCGCCGATCTGGTCGATGATACGCTGGCCCGCGGCTTCGAGGGTGACGTTGGTCTGCGCGGCGTTGGCGTAGAAGTTGCCGACCTGATAGGGGAAGGGATCCACGCGGTAGAAATGACTCCCGTTCGCGGCGGGCTTGCCGGTCGCCGCCGAGATAATGGCGTCGTCATGCACATCGCCCCGCAGCCGTGGGGTGACCAGGTGGACCTCCACATCTTCGTCCACCAGTTCGGGCAACAGTTCCACGACATGCTTGCCCAGTCCGCCCACCATATTCGGGGGCCACTCCCACGAGAGCATCAGAACGCGCATGTACCCCTCCTGACGAGTGCTGAGTGCTGAGTGCTGAGTGCTGAGTACGACGAGTTAGGTGCTACATACTATATCTCGTCAGCGATTAGCGATGAGTCGTTAACGCGGTATCGAGCTAGAGACTTAGCACTCAGCACTCAGCACTCGTCGAGCCAGTGACCGTAAATGTCGTAGGCTTCGGTGGTCTGGCGGAAGCCGAAGCCGCGATAGAGTCGCTGGGACTGGGTGTTGGTCTCCTGGGTACTCAGCGTCACCCGGTTGGCGCCGGCGGCCGCCATCCGGTGCAGGGCAAAGTTGAGCATACCCGCGCCGTAGCCGCGGCTGTGCCAGGCCGGGTCCACGGCCAGCCGATCCAGGTGCGCCCAGCGCTCCAGGATGGTGAACCCGGCATAGACCACCGGCACACCGTCCGCCCAACCGAGCCACACCTGCACCCCGGCCTGCGCATAATAGACCCGGAACTCGGCTTCGGAGTTCCACCAGAGCCACGGAAACGCGGCGTGATCCACGGCCAGGACCGCATCCAGGTGCGGGGCCGTGAGCGGCGCGAATTCCAACGGCGGCAGCGGGCGCGTCACGACCGGGCCGCCTTCCAGGCCGAGTAGCTGGTAATAGATCACCCGCTCCAGCCGGGCAAAGCCCTGCTCGGTGTAAACCCGCGCGTGGGTGGCCCAGTCGCCCTCCGGCAACAGCAGCATACGGACCCCGGCGTCGCGCAGATCGGCGGCAGCCTGGGCCAGGAGGGCGCCCCGCCCCTGCCGGGCATTGATCTCCAGCACCCCGCCAATCTCGTCGCGCCGGCGCCATGGCTCGGCGATCAGGTATTCGCCTGTGGTGGGGATGACCCAGCCGTAACCGGGATGGCGGGTCAGATGCGCGGCCAGGCTGGTCGGACTGAAGCGGCTGGTCCACGGCAGGCGCACCCCGGCCACATCGGGCGGGGCCAGGGCGCGCACCGGCTCCGCGTCGCTGCGCGAGCGAAAGTTCCAGGGGAGCCGCGTGCGCCGGGAGAGTCCCATCTGCCTAGGGTCCCCGGTCAATATAGGCATCCTTCAGATTTAAGATGCCCAGCGGGGTGATGGTTACGCCGTGGACATAGGAGCGTAACAACTCGTAATTCACGCTGTGGAACAGCGGGACCAGCGGAGTGGCCGCCAGCGCGCGCTGCTCGGCAGTGGCGTAGAGCGCGTAGCGTTGCGCGGGGTCGGGTGTCGCCGCGGCGCGGTCCAGGGTGCTGTCCACTTCCGGGTCCTGGAGGCCGGTTTCGTTCTCCGGGCTGGTGGAGCGGAAGAGCGCCTCCAGGAAGGTGGACGGCTCCGGCCAGTCGGCCTCCCAACCGCTGATGAACGCCTGGTAGTCGCCCCGGTGCAACCCGGCGAGGTATTCGGCCCAGTCTTGCACGCGGACTTCGATTTCCACGCCGAGCGCCGCCTTGAAGACCTGTTGCAGCATCGGCCCGATGTCGCCGCCATTAGAGTATACGGCGATGCGCGGCAACGCGTTCGCGCTGTGATAGCTCGATTCGGCCAGCAGTTGGCGGGCGCGGGCTATGTCGGGCGCGGCGACGGTCACGGCGGGGGTGTAGCCCGGCAGCGCGGGGGGCACGATGCCGGCAGCCTGCTCGACGCGACCGTTGAACATCACCCGCGCGATCTTGTCGCGATTGACGACCAGGCTGAACGCTTCGCGCACCTTGGGATCGTCAAACGGCGGCTTGTGCATGTTGAAGCCGAGATACGTGCTGGACAGACCGGGCACGACGTGCAGTTCGGTGTGCAGGGGGCCGGCCGGGTCCTGGACGCGGTCAACATCGTCGGTTGCCACACCCACAAAATCGATCAGGCCCTGCTCATATTGCACCAGCCCCCCGGTGGCCGCTTCGCCCAGCAGGAAGTTGACCTGGCGCAGGTGGGGCGCGCCGCCGTAGTACGTGGGATTGGGCACGAGCGTAATGCGGTCGCCGCTGCGCCAGTCCTGGAGGCGGAAAGGGCCGGTGGCCTGCGGGTGGCGATACCACTCACTGCCCCCCGCTTCGACATTGCGCTGGTCCACCACGTAGAAGGTGACGAGTTTTTGCAAGAAATAGGCGCGGGGCGTGCTGATAGTAAGCGCGACGGTATCAGGCGCGAGGACGTTGACGCCCTTGAGCGGGCCAGGCGCGCCGGCCAGACGCTCAGGTACGCCCACGATGTCGTTCAGGTAGAGGCCGGCGGGCAGGCTGGTGCCTGGTTGGGGCGCGGCCAGGGCCGGGTCAGTGGCCCGCTCCAGCGAATAGCGCACATCATCCGCCGTCACAGCTCGTCCGTCGGGCCACTGCACGCCGGGCCGGAGGCGGAAGGTATAAGTCTTGCCGTCGGCGGACACGTCCGGCAGCGCCACGGCCAGATCGGGCACCACAGTCAGCGTATCGTCCAGGCGCACCAGGCCGCTGAACAGGTGGCGAATCAGCTCGGCGGATGTGGAATCGGAGGCCAGCGCGGGGTCCAGTGTGGGCGGGTCGTCGACGCTGCCGATGAGGGTAAAGACCTGATCGGCGGTTTTGAGGTTCGTGGGGGTCGTGCTTTGGGCGGCCCCTGTCAGCATTACCGGACCTGGTCCGGCGAACGGCGAGCAGGCGGGCAGGATCAGCAGCAGGCCGAGCAGGAGCAGTGTGAACTTGGCGACTCGCGATTGGTGTGACGGCATGTGACTCCCGCTTTCCGCAGATGCCCGGAGGCCCTTGGGACTCCCCGGCTGCCTCATTGTACCAGAGAGCCGGAAACGGGGTCAAGGCAATGGGCGGGGGGCAGGCGGTTGTTGCGTGCGCTATTGGCGTGCTCATCGGTGGCCTGGAGCAGCATCCGCTATTGGATCTCGTAGGAGCGTAAAGCCAGCAGGCGGGCACGCAACGGATCGGGGTGCTGGCGAACCGTGATCTCCTGGCGGATCGCTTCCGCGTCCCGCTGCTGCTCGGTGAGATAGGAGTCTACCGCGGCTTGATTGTGCAGGTAGAAAGCCAGTACCCCATAAACATCCCCTAAGTCCAGCGTGGGCCACGCCTGGACAATCTCTTCGGCGCTGGCCCCTTGCTGGAACGCCGCCACGATGAGATCCAGGCTGACGCGCGTCTGGCCGGCCCGGATCGTGCCTTGAGCATCAGCACGCAACGGGACCGGCTGCGCGGTGATAGCTAGAGTCATGGCGTGCTCCCTTCATTATACATACGGTACACTCTCTCGCATTATAACACTTCGCCGTTGCCGGCACCGCTTTGTGGCTCCTGCAACAGCATAATGAGCAACGCGTGGGATAGTGCGGGAGGCCGCCCCAGCGGGGCGACCTCCTGGTTGGTCCGGGTGCGCAGGTGATCCGGCTAGCGGGCCACCTGGCAGTTGGGGAAGAAGGTGTTGCTGATGAACTTGCTGGTCTGCCCGCGGGTCACGTTGGCCGTCGGGTGGAAGGTGCCGTCGCTGTAGCCGCCCACCACGCCATGCGCGTACACTCGCTCGATGAACAGCCAGAAGGTATCGCTGTGCGGTACGTCGCCGAAGGTCTGCCGCGTGGCCGGGATGGCGTCCTGGTAGTCGGCGGCGTTGGACACGAACTTGGCGACCTGGCCGCGGGTGACGTTGGCGCCGGGGCGGAAGGTGCCGTCGGCGTAGCCGCCGACCACCCCGTGGGCCGCGACGCGCTCGATGAACAGCCAGAAGGGGTTGCTCGGCGGCACATCGGTGAAAGTTTGCTGGGTGGGTGGGATGTCGTCATCGTAGCCGGCGGCATTGCTGACGAACTTGGCAAGCTGGCCGCGGGTGACATTGGCGCCGGGGCGGAAGGAGCCGTCGCTGTAGCCGCCGACGATATTCTGGCAGGCCAGGCACTGGACGAAGGTATAGAAGGGGCTGCCGGCGGGCACATCGGTGAAGCTGATCTGGCAGGTCCCGGCGGGCGGGGTGGCGGTGGCGGTGGCGCCGGGGCGCGGCGTGGCCGTCGGCGGCTGCGGGCGCGGCGTAGCCGTCGGGCTAGCGGGCGGGGGTGGCGCCTGGCCGCAGGACGGGAACTTGAACGAACCTATCCGCGTATTCCAGGCAAAATCCCCACTGGTCTGCATGTATTCCGTGGTGTACCAGAAGGTGCAATCGTCCGCTGGGTCTACCGTGATATCGCTGTAATCGCCCCAGCGGTTGACGCCGGGTAACTGCGAACCCGTGCCGGTCATCAGGGTAGCCTCGCCCTGCGGCAGCGTGCCGAGTGGATCGCTCCCCAGACGGCCCGTGTAGCGGATCGACGGGTACACGCTGCTGCTGGAAACGCTGTAGCCGACGGCGAGATCACCGCTCTTATCCATCGCCACGCTGCCCATCCAGCGGTACTGCCCATCGGCGGGGGCGAAGGTGCCCTGCTGGTAGACACTCGCCGTGGTGCGTGGGTTGCGGATCTCGTACCAGCGCACGCCCGCCTGGCCGTTGCCCGCGTCCGCCGAGTGATTGACAACCAGCGACTCGTAAGCGCCGAAATTGCGATAGGCCAGCCGGAACATCAGGCGCCCACCGAGACCGTCGAGTTTTTGAGTCGTGCCCGGCTGGGGGATGCACAGGCTCTGTGAATTGGGACAGAGCAGATTGAAGTGGGCGATCGGGATGCTCACCGGGCCGGTCCATTGCGAGTTCGTGGGGGTGACCCAATCGACATGATACTTATAGAGCATAAGGTGGTCGGTGTCGTGCAACTCGATAAAGTAATTGGGAGATCCGGCGGGCGGCGCCGCCGGCCCATCGAGATCCGCGGGCATCAGAAAGCCGTCATTGGGGCCTAGGGGGTTAGGGATGGTCTGGAAGCCGGCCGTCTGGCCCTGCAACATCTTGGCGCGGTCAAACACGTAGGGGCGGGGCCCCGCGTAGGTTTGCCCGTTGTCAAACTGGTTCATGCCCATGTAATAGCCGTCGGGCCAGACGCCGAGCTTGGGATAGTCCTCGAAGTCGTTGTTGTTGAGCGCGAAGGTGTAGAGCCAGTAGTTGCCTGTCGCATCCCCGTTTTGCGACACAGCGACGCATTCGTAATAGGGGCCGGTCTTGTTGCCGCTGAAGTCAGTGGCGAAGTTGAACTGGCTCAGCAGCCAGCGGTCGGCCAACTGATCGTAGAGCACGACCGGGTCGCCCTCATTGTACATCGCGCAAGGCTCGGTCGGGTAGTTCGACCACATCTCGTTGATATTGAAGGGATAGACCAGGAGCGTACCTTGTTTGTCCCAGATGGCAATCGACGAGTTGACCATCTGCACGTAATGGTTGGGACCAACCTCGCCGTTTGTGTCAGGCGGCGCCCCGGTCCCGAGATCGCTGAAACCCATACCTTCCCAGTTCGCGAGCGGATTCGGCATGGCCGGCAGCCCCGCGGCGCCAGCGGAGCGCTGCACGACCGGATCGGGCTGGTTCTTGCCGTTGCTCTGCGGGAACGGGACGTACTCGTTCTCGTTTTCCATCTCGGGGCGGTGAGCCGGGCGCGCGCTGCGCTTTAGATCGCGCAGTGCCGGGGAAACATGCACAGGGAGAGAGTGTCCGACCAGAACTCCATTACCCGCGGCGACGAGGTTGGCCGATCCCGTGGCCGGATGGGACGCGGTATTTGCCTGGAATCCGGTACCGGCGCCCGCGAGGGGTTGGGCAGCGCCGAGGCCAGGCTGCGCGCCCGATGGGGCCGGGGTGGCCGGCGCTGCGACCCATCCTGGCAGGAGGAGGACCGCCGCGAGCGCAAACACCACTAAAAAAAGAGCTACTACTCCACTACGTCGTTGCCGAATAAAACGCATCCATCCATCGTCGAGCATCCAAGCTCTCCTTCCTCACTCAAGACATCGTACCAGGATGCCTTGGCTATCAGCCGGAATCCGGATGGACGGGCAAGAGGACCGGACCCAGCATCGTTATAACAGTGCGCACGTATTATTGCCTGTAGTGCAAGCGAGTTACGGCTTGGTAAGGTACTAAAAGCCAATCAAGAGGCATATCGGGAGAAAGAAGGAGGCCGCCGCGGCGCGGCGGCCTCCTGGTTGGTCCCGGTTTGCGGGTGGACCGGCTAGCGGTTCACCTGGCAGTTGGGGAAGAACGTGTTGCTGATGAACTTGCTGGTCTGGCCGCGGGTCACGTTGGCCGTCGGGTGGAAGGTGCCGTCGGCATAGCCGCCGACTACCCCGTGCGCGTAGACCCGCTCGATGAACAGCCAGAACGTATCGCTGTGCGGTACGTCGCCGAAGGTCTGCCGCGTGGCCGGGATAGCATCCTGGTAGTCGGCGGCGTTGGACACGAACTTGGCGACCTGGCCGCGGGTGACGTTGTTGCCGGGGCGGAAGGTGCCGTCGGCATAGCCGCCGACCACGCCGTGGGCCGCCACGCGCTCGATGAACAGCCAGAAGGGATTGGTCGAGGGTACGTCGACGAAGGTCTGCTGGGTCGTCGGGATATCGTCATCGTAGCCGGCGGCATTGCTGACGAACTTGGCAAGCTGGCCGCGGGTGACGTTGGCGCCGGGCCGGAAGCTGTTATCGGCGTAGCCGCCGACGATATTCTGGCAGGCCAGGCACTGGACGAAGGCGTAGAAGGGGCTGCCGGCGGGCACGTCGGTAAAGCTAATCTGGCAGGTCCCGGCGGGCGGGGTCGCGGTGGCGGTGGCGCCGGGGCGCGGCGTGGCCGTCGGCGGCTGCGAACCGGGCGTGTTGGTCGGGCGCGGGGTCGCCGTCGCACCGGGCGGCGGCGTGGCCGTGGGCGGCACCGTCTGGCCGCAGGACGGGAACTTGAACGAGCCGATATAGGTGTTCCAGCCGAAGTCGGCGTTCGTCTGGAGATACTCGCTGGTGTACCAGAAGGTGCAGTCGTCGGTCGGGTCCACGGTCAGGTCGCTGTAGTCGCCCCAGCGATGCACCGGATCCAACTGGGCCCCGGTGCCGGCCTTGAGGGTGGCTTCACCCTGCGGCAACGTGTTGAGCGGATCGCTCGCCAGGCGGCCGGTGTAGCGAATGGACGGGTAGAGGTTGGAGCCGGTCACGGTATAGCCCAGCGCGATGTTACCCGAGCGGTCCATGGCCGCACTAGCGCCCCAGCGATGGTTGTTGTCGGCGGGGGCGAAGGTGCCCTGCTGGTAAATCGACGGGGTCGTGCCCAGGCCGCGCAGCTCGTACCACCGCACGCCTGCGTAGCCGGGATCGGCGGTGAGCACGCCATGGTTCACAACCAGCGACTCATGGTCGCCAAAGTTGCGATAGGCCGCGCGGAACATCAAGCGGTCGCCTAGCGCGTCGAGCGCCGTTCCGGGGCTGGGCTGCGGCAAGCAGTTCCGGCAGGATTCGGTGAAGGGTGCCACGGGGATGCTGGCGACCTGATTGAAGGTCGAGTTGGCCGGCGTGGTCCAATCGACGTGATAGCGGAAGAACACCATGTTGGTCGACCAGGCGACCAGGTAGTTAGGCGCGCCCGTCGGGGGCGGCGTCGAACCATCCAGGTCCGCCGGGAGCAGGTAACCGAGCGACGGCGCCTGCGGCGAGCTGGTGGTCTGCATATTTGTGGTCTGGCCGTTGAGCATCTTGCTGCGCTCAAAGACGTAGGCGCGGCTGCCCGCATAGGTCTGGCCGCCGTTGAACTGGTTTACGGTCATGTAATAGCCGTCGGGCCAGACTCCGAAGTGCGGGTAGTCCGGGAAATCGGTGGGGCTAATCTGGAAGGAATAGATCCAGTAAGTACCGGCCGCATTGCCGGTCTGGGAAACAGCGATGCATTCATAGTAGGGGGCCGATGCGGTGAACTGGCTCAGCACCCAGCGATCGGCCAGTTGATCGTAGAGGACGACGGGGTCGCCGTCGTTGTTGTCGGCGCATGGCCCTGTGGTATTGCTCCAGAGGTTGTAGATATTGATGGGGCCGGCCAGCAGGGTACCCTGCTTATTCCAGACGGCGACCGACGAGTTGACCATCTGCACGTAATGATTGGGGCCTACCTCGCCGTTCGTGTCGGGCGGCGCGCCTGATCCACCGGTATCATAGCTGATGCCTTCCCAACCGGCCAGGGGGCTGGGCATGTTCGGCATGCCCGGCTGATCGAGGGGGCGGAACATGTTCTGCAGCGCGCCATCCGGTTGATTGACATGGCCGGTGTGCGGGATCGACACTTCATTTTGCTCGCCGGCGCGCGGCTTAGTCGTGCGGGGTGCCGGCTTCAAATCGCTCAGCGCCGGCGAGACACCGGCGACCGAAGGCTGGCCGACCATGATGCCGTTACCGACCGGGCGCAGGCTCGGGCCGTTGTCGGTGGCGGGAGCGTCCGTATTGCCCGGCGCCGCGCCCAGCGGGGCTGAGGGGGTGACGGCGGGGGTGCGGTTGCCGGGCAGCAGCACGACCGCGCCGGCTACAAAGAGCATCAGGACTAGACCGATGATGGTACGTCGTTGGCGGGCCAGTCTCATCCATTTGTGCGTGAACAATCCCAATCTCCTTCCAAATGAGCGTGTGTCCTTACCTGGCGGTTGGCCCACAGCGCAGCAGGGCAGATGAGCAATATCGCTCGATCCGTCTGGGTTAGGGCTAGCCACAGGTATTTAATGCGGTTAGGTGAAAAGGGTTACGTGAAACAAGCTACCTACCTGAGTTCAATCTGGGACGCATGGCTTGATTCCGCTTCCTCATAGCGGTCTCAGGGTGACTATCCGGTAGCGGTGACGTGGTAAATACCGCCGGGCGACCGGTATATAAGGTTTAGGGGTGAACTTGCTCGTTTAGGTCCGCGTTATAGCGGTGGGCCGGTGGAACCCGCAACTGCTGGGCGGTTCATGCTGCCGGGAGCAACCCGTTCATTATATATTAAACCACAAAGTTGATCAAGTTCATCTGCACAAAAATCCCCCCAAAAACCCGACAGAAAGCCGATCATGCGGGAATCGAGGCGAAAGAATATTCCGGCTTCCATACAGCAAAAAGTGGCAGCTATCGGATCCGGACATGGCAAGGCCGGGTAAGCGTGCAGGCACAGAGGACCGGCAAGATAGGTGGTTACGCCGGTGCATATATGGCGGCGCGGGATAGGCCGGCGCCGCTTAGGCGGACTGGACGATGTGGCATGCGCCGGTTGGCCCACGGCGCCGTGATCGGCCCTCGCGGGATGTGAATGGCCCTGCCCGGAAACGGGCAGGGCCGTGGATCGCATCGGTAGCAGGCTCAGGCCGGACGGGTGGTGCGCGGCCAGGCCAGGACCAGCAGGACCACGCCGCCGATGCCCAGCACGATACGCACCAGGCGCAGTTCCATGTCGAAGCTGTAGCCGACCCAGCCGAGCAGCAGGGCCAGGGCCAGCAGGACCAGTCCGGCCAGCCAGAGCGGATCGCCGGGCCGGCGCAGTGTCGCCGGAGCCGCGGCCAGGGCGCTCGACCCGGTAAAGGCCAGCACCGCGTAGATAATCAGCAGGATGCCCAGGATCAGTCCAAGATACGGTAGCAGCATTTGCTAAAACCTCCTCCCCACCACAGTTAGCCCGGCACGCAGGGGCGCCGGGAGATAGACGCCTGCTAGCTTACACCATGTCTGCATCGGGCGCAAGCGCGGCCAGGCGAGCGCGCATGGTTCCGCGCGCCGCGGCGTACATGCGCCAGGCCGTGCGTTCGGAGACGCCGAGCGTGGCCGCGACCTGGACCAGCGGGCGGCCCTCCAGCACATGCAGCACGACCAACCGGCGGGCCGGCGGATCGAGCGCGGCAAGCAGCGTCGCGCAGAGATCGCGCGTGGCGAAGATGGCCGCTGGGTCGCTCTGCGGCGCAGCCGGTTCGCCAGGATGCTCGGCATCATCCGCCGCGCCGGCACTCGCCGCGGCGAGTGCGCTCTCGCGCGGGCGGCGGTTGCGGCGCGTATAGTGGTGCAGCCGGTAGGGCAGCACCGTGCCGGCATACCCGGCGAAGGGCGCGCGCCCCGGCTGCCAGTCGCGCAGCAGCGCGCAAAAGATGACGAAAATCTCCTGGCGCAGATCGGCCTGCTCGACTCCGACCAGGGGCCGGGCGCGCATATCGCGCAGCGCGGGCGCGGCGAGGCGCAGCAGCACCGGCTCCATCTGCATGTATAACGCATTGCGCGCGGCCAGATCGCCGGCCTGCGCCAGACGAGCCAGGCCGTCCAGGGCTGCCGCATCGCGTCGCGGTTGCGCGGTGACGACCTGCTCGAACACGCGATAGGCCGCCCGCGCCGTACCGCCTGCCTCGTACTGCTCGCTCTCGTTCTCGACACGCATCTCGTCCATGATCTCTCCTCCGTCTGGTTTGTCAGTGAGCAGCGCCAACATGCTTGTTACAGATATTAGCACAAATGTTCGCAAAAAAGATCCGACTTGCGATGTATTTGTTACTTTATCTATCTATGGTGTGCTATTACGTGTATGCAGTAATGCCGGCGGCTCGCACGGCGCTGCCACGCTGGAGGCTACAGATGGCATATGAATTGCGGTATCGGCGTGTATCAGGGCTGCCGTGATGGTGGGCTGTTGCGGCGGCTGCCCGGCGGCCATGCGGGCGGCGTTCGCGCCCTGGTTCGCGCCGGTATCGGCGCTTCTTTACCTCATACATTCCACGACTCGGCTGGCCGGTCGCGGATACGCCGGGTCCTCCATCTGGGTCTCGCCCTGGCCCGGCTCTCGGAGGCGCTATGCAACAGCAGCGGTCGCAGGTCTGGATCACCGGTCTGCTCCTTTTAACGCTCCTGGTCGGGCTGGGCGCGGGCATCTTGCTCGACCGCGAGGTCCTGGGTGCGACCTCACAGGCCGCGCCGGGCACGGCCGGTCCCGCCGCCACCACTAATCTCGACTACAGCCTGATCAACCATGCCCTGGAGATTATCGATCAGAATTACGTGGACCGGCCGGCGATCCAGGCCCAACCCCTGACCTACGGGGCCGTCAGCGGCCTGGTCGATGCGCTGGGCGACACGGGCCACAGCCGCTTCATGACGCCAGACGAGGTGCGGCAGCAGCAGACCCTGAGCACGGGGCAGTTTGAGGGCATCGGCGCGGAAGTCGAGATGCGCAATGGCGGCGTGACGATTGTCGCACCCTATGACGGCAGCCCGGCCCAGCGCGCGGGCCTATTGCCGGGCGATGTGATTGTGCAGGTGGAGGGCCAATCGGTGGCCGGGCAATCGCTCAGCGAGGTGGTGAGCAAGGTGCTGGGGCCGGCAGGCAGCACGGTCCACCTGACGATCCTGACGCCCTCGACCGGCAATACGCGCGATGTGACGATTGTGCGCGCCCGTATTACGATCCATGATGTCACCTGGCACCAGTTGCCGGGCACGACCCTGGCCCACGTGCGCATTGCCGAGTTCAGCAACGGTGTGGATCGCGATCTCGACCAGGCGCTGGCGACCATCCAGCAACAACACCTCACCGGGATCATCCTGGATCTGCGTAACGATCCGGGCGGGTTGCTGGACGAGAGCGTTGCCACGGCCAGCGACTTCCTGAGCGGGGGCAATGTGCTGCTGGAGAAGAATGCCAAGGGGGAGACGACCGCCGTGCCAGTGAAGAAAGAGGGCACACCGGTGACGCTGCCCATGGTGGTGTTGATCAACCAGGGGAGCGCGAGCGCATCCGAGATCGTCGCGGGGGCGCTGCAAGACGCCCATCGGGCGCAACTGGTGGGCGAGACGACCTTCGGCACCGGCACGGTGCTCGACACGTTCCCACTGGAGGACGGGTCGGCGCTGCTGCTGGCGACGGAGGAATGGCTGACCCCGGCCGGTCGGGTGATCTGGCACCAGGGCATCACGCCAGATCAGGTGGTGACGCAGACGCTGTCGGTGCTGCCCGTGTTGCCGGAAGGGGAACAAACGCTCACGCCGCAAGAGTTGCAAAACAGCGGCGACGCCCAACTGCTGCGCGGAATTAGCATTCTTGCTGCTCCACCTCCGAAGTAGAAGATCCGCAGGATGCGGCAAACCCCCGGCGCGAATCGTCGCGTCGGGGGTTGTTTTGTTAGCATAGTGTGCCGGGCACCTGCCAAAGCGGGCGCCCGGCACACGGCGCCGTTAGCGGGCGGTGATGGCGAGGTCGATCACCTTGGCGGCCTGGCCGCGGATAGCTGGGAGGCCGGGGCGGAACTGTAAGCAACCCGTGCCGCAGCTATAGCCGGAGATCACCCCGTGATCGTAGGCTGTCTCGATGTAGCCGTAGAACGGGTCGGCGCGGCCCACGTCGCCGAAGGTCGGCGTGCGGGGGTTAGCCACCGTCCAATGGCGGCTGGTAACGCTCATCTTCGCTAACTGGCCGCGGGTCACGGCGTTGCCGGGCCGGAATGTGTGATCGGCATAGCCGCTGATGATGCCGCGGGCGTAGGCCGTTTCGATGTAGGTATAGAACGCGGAACCGCGCGGCACATCGGTGAAGTGGCCCTGCGCCGGATTGACCAGCGTCAGCCCCAGCCCAAGCACCAGCACCTTGGCGACCTGGCCGCGGGTAATATCGGCGCCGGGGCGGAAAGTGCAGTCGCTATAGCCGCTGATGGCGCCGCGCCGCGCCAGGTCAGTGACCTGCGTGTAGTAGGGCGAACCGGCGGGTACGTCGCTGAAGCGCCCCGCCGTGCAGGGCGTGGGCGGCACCGGGGTCGCGGTGGGCGGCGCCGGAGTGGCGGTCGGCGGCGGCGCGGGTGGGCTGCCGGCGCCGGTCCATGTATAGTAGTTGTCGAAGGCGCCGCCCACGTTGCTGTTCAACACGAGATGGACGGCGTTGCCGTTGGCATCCACATCGGGGAAGCGCCCATTGGCGAGGCCAAACTGCGGCACCACGGCCTGCGGACGCGTGAATGTGGTACCCTGGCCGCTCATGTAGTAGACCGTCGTGTCGCGGGCCGGGCGATGCGAGTCGTCGTCAAACACGATGTGCGAGACGCCCGCCGCGTCCACGCTGATGGCGTAGCCGTTGGTCTCACCGGGGCTGCCGAACAACTGCACCAGGTGGCGATCCCAGCCGGTCACGGGCGACCATTCGCGGTACCAGATGTCGCGGCAGCCGCGTGCGCCACAGACGCCATTGCGCTGGTTCGGGTCTTCCTCATTCCAGATCGCGCGCAGGCCGCCGTCGGGCGCCGCCGCGAAGCGGGGCGTGTAGCTGTTGGTCAGGAAGCCGCGGTCCGAAATGTCGGTGAGCGGCCCCCAGGCGCCGTTGATCTTCATGCGGGTCAGGATGTCGTAGCTGTTGCGGTCAAACCAGCCGACGATCACGGAGCCCTGCGTGCTGACGCCCAGGCCGAAGTCGGCGGCGGTGTTGCTGAACGGGCCGGGCACTTCCTCGGCCGGGGACCAGTTCACGCCGTCGTCGGAGTAAGTCAGGCGGACGCCGATGTTGTTGCGGCCCCAGATCACGTAGACCCGATTGTTGGGACCAATCGCCAGGTCGTCCACCTTATAGGGCAGGCTGCTGTCGGTCTCGGTGGTCGGGATGGGCCGCACGGTCCAACCGCCCGCGCCCGCCGTGGCGTTTTTCACGCCGTAATAGATCACCGCTGAGCCGTTAGCATAGGCGTGATACCAGATGGCATGGATGCGCCCAATAGAGTCGTGCTGCACCCGAACATTGCCGAGCTTGGCGTTGGTGGCATCGAGATCCTGCGCGGGCAGGAAGGGCGCCATCAAGCCGGTGTTCGATCCGGCATCCATCTCGGTGCTGTTGCCCTGGGTCCAGCCGATGCTGGCGGCGCCGGTCGGCCCGCCCGCGACATCGCCGGGGCTGGCGCCCACGCCCGATTGGGAGGCGTTCTGCGGGCCAGGGAAGGTCACCGCGGCAGGCGCCTGGGGCGGCGGGGCGGCGGGATCGGCCAGGGCGGGCACGGTCGCTAACGCGGCTCCCGCGACGGCGAATCCGGCGAGCACGCGGGCCAGCCGGGGGAAAATGCGCGTAGTCAACAGAGAATCTCCTCTAGATTAGTTACCGGCCTGGGCGCTTTGCACACGCAGATTATCGAAGCGCGTGCCGCTGTCGGTCCAGGCATACAGCCCGGCCTGGCCGCGGGTCAGGCGATTATCCTGCACATCGAACAGCAGAGTCCCGTTCACCCACACCTGGCGGCGGGCGCCCTGATTCTCGATGCGCACGGTTTGCCAGGCGTCCGGCGAATAGCCGGCGTAGGCGGCGGCGGGGGCCTCGGCGAGCACCGTGACCTGACCCGCCTGCACCCGTTCGAGCCGCGCTTTGGGCGCATCGTTGGGCAAGTTGGGGAAAAGCTGGACCCGGTAGAAGCCGGCATCCTGGACGTTCCAGACCAGGCCCGCGCCCTCGCCGCTGGTCGCCAGGATGGCGCTCTCCACCGTCACATCCTGCCAGGCCGGGTCGCCGACCAGGTAATAGGCTTCGTCGTCGCGGTTATTGCCGCTGACATCGCCGGCCTGCTGGAACACGCCGTCGCGGATTTCCCAGGCGGGGGGTAAGTCGGAGTCCCGCAACAGCGGGCTAGTGCCGCCCGGATCGCCGGGGGCATTGAAGTCACTGCTGAAGAGCACGCGACCGGTGGCTGCGGGCAGCGCGGGGGCCACGGGCAGGGTAGTGGGGCCGTTATAGACCGGCCCGGCCGGCTCCCAGTTCGGGTTCGCTACCACGACGGTGCCGGGCACGACAACTACCGGCCCTTGCGCCGGGAGCGCCCCGGCCAGGGATGCGCCTACCGCCCCGACGGATGCCACGGCCAGCGCTGCGACCGTGGTCGCTATTTGCCATTTCTTCAAGTGCGATCTCCTCATCTAGAGTCTGTAATCGGATGCGATACGCACGCCACCCGTCTCTATTCCGCCAATGGAACAGATCGGGAGTCCAGGAGGCGCCAAATCAAGGGAA
>JAICKM010000279.1 GCA_025927935.1 Chloroflexia bacterium
CATCATATCCAGGCCGAGCAGCAACGCCTTCTCATAGTGGTAGGCCAGCAAGTCACAGAACTCATCGACCCGGTCGCCCGCCTTGACCTCGATCCAGGAGGCCACCCGCGCGTGTTCCTCGCCGCGCAGGGCCTTGGGCACGCTGATATAGGTCACGTCGCGAGTCAGCAGGTTGCGGAAACTATACTCGCGCTCGCCCGCGAAGACGGGGCCGTTCCGTTCGACAATAAACTCACGCCGCTCCAGGTAGCGCAGCGACTCGGCGATGCCGGCAGGCGGCACCTGCGGGAACATCTCGCCCAACGCCCCGGCCCAGAAGACGCGCCCCACCACGGAAGCGCCCTGCAACAGTCGCTTCTCGCCTTCCGGCAGGTCGTCCACCCGCGCGCCCACCAGGGCTTGCACCGTGTCGGGGATATGCAGCGTCTCGACCGCCGCCACCAGCTTCCACTCGCCGTCCCGCTGCACGATCACCTGGGCGTCGATCAGCATGCGGATGATCTCTTCAAGGAAGAAGGGATTGCCCTCGGTTTTCGCCATGACCAGGTCGAGGAACGCGGCGGGCAGATCGGCGTCGGCCAGCAGATCGCGGACCAGGTGGCGGCTGTGGTCCTCGCTCAGCGGCCCAATTGTAAGCTGGGTAAAGGCCGGGGCCGCCCGCGAGCGTGCGATCCACGCCTGGCCCGCGCCGCTCTCCCACAGCGCCGGGCGGGCCAGCGTGACGATCAAGATCGGATGATCGGGCAGCGTCTCACGCAGGTACTCGATAAATTCGAGCATGCTCTGGTCGGCCCATTGCAAGTCTTCGACGGCCAGCACCAGCGGCGCCGCTTCGGCCTGGCGCGCGAAGAAACAGCGCAGCGACCAGAAGATCTCCGTGCGCACGGTATCCGGCTCGACATCGACCGCGCGCAGCCCCAGCATGATGCCCAGCCAGTGGGCCACCACCTCGGCCTCCGAGGCCCCGGCCACCGCCCGGCGCACCAGCCGGCCAATCGGATCGGCGGGGTCGCCCACGGATAGATCGCGGCCATCCGCCTGATCCACCACGACCCGCACGCCGGCCAGCAGTTTCTCGGCGGCGACCGGGCGCGGATCGTCGTCCAGGATGCCGCACTGCGCCTTGAGCATCTCGCCCAGGGCGCGGAACCCGGCGCCGGGGCCGTAGGGCTGCGCCCGGCCCTTGCGGAACGCGGGCGCCTGCGGCAAGCCGGACAGATACTTCTCCAATTCCCAGAGCAGACGCGACTTGCCGATCCCCGCCGGTCCCAGCAGCAAGACGTGATGCAGCCGCCGGTCGCGCACGACCTGGCCGTAGAGGTGCTTGAGTTGCGCGAATTCGGCGTCCCGGCCCACCAACCGGCTCTCGCGCCCGGTCAGGCGGCGGGCCTCCCCGCGGCGTGTGCGCACGTTGACCACTTCCCAGGCCGAGACGGGCTGCTCTTTGCCACGCACCTGCACATGGCCCCGCGAACGGTACTCGATCATGGCGTTGCTGGCCCGATAAGTCGCCTCGCCCACGACGATCTCGCCCGGCCCGGCGGTATGCTGGAGCCGCGCGGCCAGGTTTACAGGATCGCCCATGACCGTGTAGTCGATGTCCCGGCCCGCGGCCATGCGCCCGGCCAGCACTTCGCCGGTGTTGATGCCGATATGCAATTGCAGATCAATGCCGCGTGTCCGCTCCAGGTCGGCGCTGAGTTGGCGCATGGCGTGCTGCATCTCGATGGCACAGCGCACGGCGCGCTCCGGGTCGTCTTCGTGGGCGCGCGGGGCACCAAAGAGGGCCATGATGTTGTCGCCCAGGAATTTATCGACGTGGCCCTCGTAGCGCTCCACTTCGGCGGCCAGGCGGCGTAGCGTCAGGTCCATCACATGCTTGACTTCTTCGGGGTCCAGCCGCTCGGCCATGGTGGTGAAGCCCGAGATGTCGCCGAACAGGATAGTGACGACTTTGCGCTCGTCGATGGTCGGCACCAGGCGAGCCAACCCGCTCACCCCCGGCGGCTCGGCGGCGCCCCCCCCGCTCGTGCCCGCCGCGGGATCGATCCGGGCGGGCGCGGCGGCGGCCCCGACAAACAGGGCGCTGCCGCACTGGCCGCAGAAGCGCATCCCGGCGGCGTTGAGGAAGCTGCACACCGGGCAATCCAGGGGCACCGCCAGCCGCGCGCCACATTGGCCGCAGAAGCGCATCCCCGGCACGTTCATGAAGTTACAGGATGGACATTGCATACGAGTGCTGAGTGCTGAGTGCTGAGTGCTGAGTGGCGACGGGTGACGAGTGTTGCGTATGGAGTGGAGACGAGTGACGAGTGTTATCCGCTGACCGGCTACTCGTCTCTCTCCGTCTCTACTCAGCACTCAGCACTCAGCACTCGTCACAGTTCCGTGCGGGTGTTCTTCGTGCCGTCATACGAGAGCAGTACCCGGTCGCCTTCAACGATGGTTTCCAGATGCACCGGGCGCCCCCAGATCTGGTACATGTATTGCAAGGTCTTCTCGGCATACACCGTGTCGAGATCGCGGCCCTCGTGGCGATGGACCAGGTAGAGTTCGCGGCTGCGGCGATAATCCCCATCTTCCACCAGGATGGTCGGATTGCCGAAGTTGGTCATCTCGTTCAGCAGGCCGTCGCGGACTTTCTCCCAGTCTTTCTCCACGATCACCCACTCGTTGCCGTGACGTTCGTACAGATAGAGATCGAGTTCGTCTACCAGCTCTTTGGTCAGATAGTTGCGCAGGAACGAGAGATCATTGTCCAGTTCGCGCACCTCGAAGATCTTGGCCCGTCCCTGGCCCGGTTGCGCGCCCCGCGCCTGTTGTTCCTGCGTCGGATGGTCCCAGCGGCGCTCGATATCCTCGAACAGCTTCAAGCCCAGGTGATACGGGTTGATGCTGCGCCGGTGCGGCGCCACGACCCCGGCGTTCAGATTGGCAAACTCCATCACCTCGTCGTCGGTCAACTCCAGTTCGCGCATGATGCGCGCGTGCCAGAAGGAGTTGTGGTTGACAAAGCCGTTCGCCACATAGCTGTGTTTGCTCTCAACCGTAATGTCGTACACGTCGTCCCAGCCCGACTCGATAGCCACGATGCGATCCGTGGTGTCTTCGCGCTTGAAGCGGGACCGCGCCTCGACGTAGTGGCGCAGGGCAACTTGTTTGCGCGGGAGCGCGAAGCCGATCTCGGCCAGGAACCGCGCGGCGGACGCGCCGGTGACTTCCAGGTGCGTGCAGCCGTCCCGCTTCGGGCGCTGGGTGGACAGGATGCCGTAGTTCAGGAGGATGATCTGCACGCCGCGGATCAGCGATTCGCTGCTGGACACCAGGCGGATGCCTTCCGCTCCGGCGTAGGCGTCGGCGTCGAAGTAGCCGCGCAAGAAGGCCGACATCACCGGCTTGGGCGAACGCAAGATGGTGGGCGGGATCGCCTTGGCGGGCGCTTTGGCCTGGGGGTCGATACCCAGGCCGGTCAGCCAGTCCAGCAGGTCACGGGAATGGACGTTAATCCGCCAGCGCCCGCCGGCCGCGGTGGCGTCCCAGACCGCAGTCGGGGTTAGGCCCAGCGTGGCCGGGATGAGCGCCAGCAACTCCTCGCGCAGGTCCGCATCGCCGGTGGTGAAGCAAATCCCCGACTTCGTCCAGTTGCCGTCACCGATGAAGTAGCCCAGGAGCCAGGCCATATCCGCGCCAAGAGTCTGGGGCACCTGCAAGGTGGATCGGGTCGGTCGCACTTTCCCGGTCATGCCTTGCTGATAGCCGGTCGTCTCCAGCACCCGCGCGATGGTTTCGCCGTTCTCCGTGCGCCGGCCCTGCATATGACGCATCACCGTCCAGACCGACACTCCGGCCTCCGCCGCGACGGTCGTCAGAGTCGTGCTGGGCACCGCTTGGACGAAGCCGCAGGGTTGTTCGGTCGCGGGCCAGATATCGGCGCCCGCGTCGAGGGTCACCCGGTCGCCGATCTGCAGGTCGCACAGGGGCGCCCAGCTACCATCGGCCAGCCGCAGACGATGCTGGTGGGCGCCCTCAATCGAGAGGCCGCGCCGGGTGCGGATGCGGATGGTCGGCACCATCCGCTCGCAGTGGTGATCGGTGATGGAATAGAGTTGCCCGGCGCCGCCCGCGGCGACGCGCATGTTGTCACGCGCGGCATAGACCTGGTCAAAGCGCATAAAGCCCCGCTCGGTCAAGAGCAGCGAGTCGCCGGTCGCGCAGGCCCAGCCCTCGTTCATGATCTTGGTCTGCATCTGGGGCACGAAATAGAGCATCTCCTGGCGCACAATGTCGAGCACGTCGCGCTGCCAGTCGGCGAGATCGGGCGCGTGCTCGATGAGGAAGCGCATGATGTCCTTTTCGGGTTCCGCCGGGATGCGGGTGGGGAGCAGGCTGGCTTTTTCCTTTTCCCGCGCGACGCGCTCGCGTTCCGTCGCGGCGTCCTCGCCCAAGTCCCACAGGTCCTCGAAGCCGCTGCTGGGGGCGCGGCGCGGCTCGCGCGGCTCATCGCTATTGGCGCCCCGGCGGAAACGCAAATGGGGGTCGATATGTTCCTGAATGGACAAGGCGGCATCCAGGAACACTTCGACGGCGTGCGTGCCGTACAGGAACTCGTACTTGCGGATGCGCTCGGCATGGAGGCTCGTCGTGTCCACCATGGAGCGGTTGGTGCGGTCGAAGTAGGCGTTATGCTTGAAGAAGTCGGTATGGCCGAGCACGTGGGCGATGACCAGCTTGTTCTGCAGCACCGTGTTGGCCTCCATGAGGAAGGCAAACGACGGGTTCGAGTTGATCACCATCTCGTAGATTTTGCTGAGGCCGTAATCGTACTGGGTCTTCATGCGGTAATAGCCCTTACCGAAGGACCAGTGCGAGAAGCGACCGGGCAGGCCATAGGCGCCGAACTCGTACATGATCGTCGCCGGGACGAGCTCGAAGTGGGTGGGAAACGGGTCCAGGTCGAAGCGCCGGGCGAGATCCCAGATCTCGGTCATGGCTGCTTCGAGCGCGCCGATCATTTCGGTGTCCATCGCGGAGTCCTGTCTACGGCGTGGCTGCCTGGCGCTCGGTAAAAAACTTTTTGAGCGCCGGGTAGACTTCCTTCTTGTCGCTAATGGTCACCGCGACGAACTTCGGGTCGCGGATCTTGTTGTAGGCCGACATCAGCGTGCTGGTCGAGCCGCGGTAGCCCTCGCGGATTTCGCCGTAGCCGAAGAGGTTGCAGACGGCCATCAGCTTGTTGACCAGTTGCACGCAGAGGTCGTTGTCCCAGGGCAGGTTGTCGCCGTCCGAGAAATGGAAGGGATAGATGTTCCACTCGCTGGGCGGGAAGCGCTCGTTGATAATATGCAAGGCCAGGTCGTAGGCCGACGAGACCTGGGTGCCGCCACTTTCGCCGCGGTGGAAGAACTCTTCCTCGGTGACTTCCTTGGCCTCGGTATGGTGGCTGATGAAGACGATGCGCACGTTCTGGTACTTGGTCCGCAGGAAGCGCACCATCCAGAAGTAGAACGACCGGGCGATGTATTTCTCGAACTCGCCCATGGACCCCGAAACGTCCATCATGGCTATCACGACGGCGTTGGACTGGTACTCGATGCGCTGGTCCCAGGTCTTGAAGCGCAGATCGTCGGGCAGCACGTCGTGGAAGTGGGGATCGCCCTTCGCGGCGTTGCGTTTGATGTTCTCTTTGATGGTGCGCCGTTTGTCGAGGTTGGGCAAGATGCCGTTGCGGCGAATATCGACAAACTGGACGGCTTCGGTTTCCAGCTCTTGCTGGCGCTTTTCGGCCAGGTTGGGCAGGCCCAGGTCCTGGAAGATCATGGCCGCCAGTTCGTCGATACTGATCTCGGCCTCGTAGTAGTCGGTGCCGGGGCTGTCGCCCGCTTCGCCCGGCCCCTGGCCGGGCCGGCCCTTGCCGCGCGGATTGCCGGCCTGGCCGATCACGTCGCCCACCTGCGAGTCGCCGTCCCCGGCGCCCGTGTGTTTGCCGCTGGAGTAATCGAAGCGGAAGCGATACTCGTCGAGCGAGCGGATCGGCACCTTGATCGTCTTTTGCCCGTCGGACAGGATGATGCTTTCCTCGCTGACGATCTGGCCGAGGTTTTTGCGCACCGCCTCCTTGATTTTCTCCTGGTGGCGTTGCTGGTCGGCCGGCCCCTTGCGGTGCAGCGACCAGTCGTGCTGCCCGATCGACATCATCGGCAGGCGGGATTCGGGTTGTTGCTCGTCATTCGCCATGGTTCCCGTCCTTACGAGTGGTCAGTGGTCAGTGGTCGGTGGTCAGTAGTAAGTATGACTGCTGGGGCTGGGTCTAAGTGCCGGGTGAATTCACCCGGCACTTAGCATTACCGACCACTGACCACTAGATAACATTCACAATAGTAGTCGGATCCGGTATATTGGTGCCATAAGGATCACCTACTCGGTTCGTACCCTTGCCTACGGAGGTTGCCGCCCGCCATGATTGCTCGCTACCAACACCTGCGCCGTTACCCCCAGGTTTTCTTGGCCATGACCGGCCTGCGCGTGGCCGAGTTCGACCGTTTGGCGCAGGACGTCCTGCCGCGCTATGCGCAGGCCGAAACCCAGCGCCATCAGGCCATCCCCCTGCCCCGGGGCGCGAGCCGGGCGCGCCGCCGGGCCATCGGCGCCGGTCACCCCTTCACCCTCGCCCGCCGCGACCATCTGCTGCTGACCGTCATTTGGTTGCGCCTCTATCCCACCAATGAGGTGCTGGCCTATCTCTTCGGCATCTCCGACAGTACCGTCTCGCGGCTGCTGGCGCGCCTGCTGCCCCTGTTGGCGGCGGCGGGACAGGATACGATGCGCATGCCCGACCCCAGACGCAAGCATCGCCGGCAACTGGACGAGTTGCTGCGCGATCTGCCCGAGTGGGGCGTGGTCATTGATAGCTTTGAGCAGCCCGTGCAACGCCCGGCCGGCCGCCACGGCGCCACGCCGAGCGAGGGCGGCGCCGCAGCCCCCGCGGACGGGGCGCCGGGGGCCGCCGCCCCCCGCCGAAGAAGGCCGATCGCTGGTATTCGGGCAAGAAGAAACGCCATACCATCAAGAGTCAGATCGCCGTGAACCGCCACAGCGGGGAGATTGTGGACGTGGCCGAGAGTGTGCCGGGGCCGACGGCCGCTATCACCTTGCTCAAGGAGTCGGACCTGTTGCGCCGCGTGCCGGAGGGCGTGAGCGCCGAAGGGGACTTGGCCTATGTGGGCATGGGCAAGGCACCCCCGCAGGGCTTGGGCTATACGCCCCGGCGCAAGCCACGGGGCAAAGACAAGCACCGCCCGCGCGGGCAGGACCAGGAGCAGCCGGCGGCGGACAAGGCGTACAACCAGGCGTTCGCCCAGAGCCGCATTATCGTGGAGCACACGATTGGGCGGGTGCGGCGCTACCAAGCAGTGACGGCGCCGGATCGGCACCATCGCCAGGGCCACACCGCCCGGGTGCGGGCGATCGCCGGCTTGGTGAACCGGCAGCTTGCGGCGCGACTGCCCTACATGGTCCATTAAGAGACTCCTCGGGGTTGGGGTCCCCTACCCCAACTCACTATTGTGAATGTTAACTAGTAGTTAATCTTCTTAATAAGGCGGTATTCGGGTATACTGCTGCTGATGATTACACGTTACGACAACCTGCGCCGCTACCCAGCGGTGTTCCTCTCGCTCACCGGCTTGCATGTCGCCGAGTTTGACCGCCTGGTGCCCGGTGTCGCGCCCCACTGGGCCGCCGCCGAACTCGCGCGCCATGCCTTGGCCCTCACGCCCGCCGGGGATTTGCAGCCCCGCCGCCGCGCCATCGGCGGTCCTAGCTACGAATTGGCCTTCCGCGACCAACTGCTGCTGGCCGTCGTGTGGCTGCGCGTCTATCCCACCCAGGAAGTCCTCGGCTTCCTGGGTGGCGTCTCCGACTCCACCGCCGGGCGCCTCGTCAGCCGCCTGGTGCCCGTGCTGGCCGCAGTCGGCAAGGACGGCATGCGCATGCCCGATCCCGGGCGCAAGCATCGCCGCACCCTCGATACGCTACTGGCCGAACTGCCCCAACTCGGGGTCGTTATCGACAGCTTCGAGCAACCGGTGCAGCGCCCGCGCCAGCGCCGCGAAGCGGACACGTGGTACTCCGGCAAGAAGAAGCGCCACACCATCAAGAGCCAACTCGCCGTGGACCGCCACAGCGGTGAGATTGTCGAGGTCGGCCCCAGCGTCAAAGGGCCGACGGCTGACATCACCTTACTCAAAGACTCGGGCATCTTGGACCGCTTGCCGCGCGGGGTGAGCGCCGCAGGCGACCTGGCCTACGTGGGCCTCGCCAAGCTGCACCCGGAGGGGCTGGGTTTCACGCCCCGGCGCAAGCCGCGCGGCAAGGACAAGCACCGCGAGCGCGGGACCGACAAAGCGCAACCCCCGGAAGACCAAGCCTACAATCGGGCGTTC
>JAICKM010000306.1 GCA_025927935.1 Chloroflexia bacterium
CGCTGGCCGGAGTGATCTACGAAGACAGCGCACACAACGTGAACCTGTGGGTGCCCGGCGAATCCACGCCTCGCCGGTTGCTGCCGCCGCCTACCGGCAGTCGCCAATTGCTAAGCGTGGCCTCCGACGGCAGCGCCCTGGCCTATCTGGAGGCCGCGCCCGCGCCCACGCCGGACGCCGCGGGCGGGCCACCCGACTACGCATTGCGCGTCTGGCGCAGCGGCAGCGCGCCGCGCACCGTGCCGCTGCCGCCAGGGGCCACCGCGAGCCTCGATGTGCAGTTTGCCGCGGGCGGCCTGCTGACGATCTTGCAGCATCCCACTGCCCGCCGCCCCGGCCCGCTCTATATCTACGATCCCGACGCCGGGCGCCTGCGCCTGGTGGCCGCCGCCCTCGACTCCTTTGCCGTATCGCCCGGCCTGGTCGCCTACTCGGCGCCGCTCAGTGATACGACCCAGGGCGCGCTCAACCCAACGCGTGCCGTCTCCGTGGTCGCGCCCGCGGGTAGCGCCCCGCCCGCGCCCGTCGCGCAGTTGCGCATCAGCACCCAGGCGCCGCACCCGGTGGAGTTCTATTACGAACCGGCCCATAATGCCTTCTTCTACAGCGCCGCCCGTCCTGCCGGCACGCAGGGCAACAATAGCGAGATCCGCCTGGGCATGTTCCTGGCCGCCGCCCCCGCCAGGGTGAGTGACCTGCCCTTGCAGACCAACGACAACTCCGTGCTCGAACTGAGCGCCACCGGGCGCTATCTCCTCTACGGCGGGTCATTGCAGCAAGTGGCGCCGGGCCGTACCGCCCGGCCCGGCAGCGGGCAGGCCCGGCTGGCCGCCCTCGATTGGTCCCCCGCCGGCCTCGCCATCCGGGCCGACACGCCGGTGGAGCCGCCCGGCTTCCGCCTCACCAGCGTCACCTTCGTGCGCGGGCGCGACTTGCTGGCGATCAGCGCGCGCCGCCTCGTCACGCGCGACCTCAACGGCCTGAGCGTGCCCGATACCGGGGCCCCGGTCTTCCTGCTCTATGACCCGGCCAGTACTCGCCTGGAAACCGTGCTCGACAACGCCGCGGCCATCCTGCTGCAAGCCATCGATTCGCGCCGCCTGTTGCTCGCCGTGAACGCGGCCAACAACGGCTTGCAGAGCCTCGGTCCCGCCACCCTCGTGCTGGCCGAGCGCGTGGGCGGGGGCTGGACGGCGCACACCCTGGGCGCCTCCTTCCCGGTGGGGACCATTATCGAGTTCGCCGGTCTGCTGCCTGGCGGCAAGGCGGCGCTGATCTACGCCACGGGCAGCGCGCCGACGGGGCCGCGTACCGCCTTCTATACCGTCCCGCTGGACGGCAGCGCCCGCACTCTGGCCTTTGCCCTGCCCGACGACGCCTTCTACGTCCCGGTCACGGTCCCCTGAGTGCGCCGGGTTAGTTGTGCGGCGCCGCCTCCTCCGGGACGAAGACACGTAATTGATCGCGCCGGCACCGCAGGCGGGGATGGTCCGGGTCGCTGAGGTCGATCTGGTCCCAGCGCACACGGTAGCCGTGGGGCGCGTCCCGGTGGCCGAACAGCGGCGCGATGACGTGACTCAGCCGCCCGGCGGACAGCCGGCTCACGACGGCGCCCGCCCCGATCAGAAACTCGTGGACCACCCACTCCTCGCCCTCCTGTCGGGCGTGTACTTCCTCGATCCGCCCCACTGGGTCGCCCGTGATGCCTCGCACCGTCTTGCTGAGCAACAACTCCAGGTGAAGTTCCCTGTTTGCCATCATGCCCCTCCAGGGATGCGCCGGATGATATGGTCGCTGAGCCAGTTCTCCCAGGCCGGCGTCGTCGTCATCGCGGCATCGCGGTCCAGCTTGACATTAATGCCGATCTCCTGAATCGCGACCCAGGGGATCTTGCTAGGTTCCGTCCGGATCTTGTCCCAGCGGCGCAGCCGGGCCGTGACCCAGGCCCCGAACCGGGGATGCAACCGCGCCGCGACCGTGCTCGGTCCAACCTCGATGCGCAGCAGCCGCGGCGGCAAGCCGTCGCGCAACTCGACGACGATGCCGTCCACTTTGCCAATCTTGCGGTCCTTGCGGTCCACCAGTTGATTATCGAGCACATCCTTAATCAGATCCATCTTAGCTTCCCCCCAGAATCTCCAATGGGATGGAAATAATCGCCAGCACGAACGTCAGCACGATGACGAATACGACGACGCTGTTGGAAATCCACCCGTTGCGATAGTCGCCCAGGTAGCGTTTATCGTTCATCAAGATGAGTAACGGGATCACCACGATGGGCAACATTGTGGCAATCAGCGCCATGGTGAACAACGTCAGTTGCAGCGGGTCGATCCCGGCAACCATCAGCAGGGCCGCCAGGAAGATATTGCAGGTGTAGACCAGGCTGAACCGCGCGTCTTCGCCCGGTTTCTGGCTCTCGCCCCAGTTCCAGCCGAACCCCTGGGCCGTCAAGTACGCTGTGCTGAGCGAAACCTCCAGGCAGGCGCCGAAGCAGGCAATGAAGAGGGCGGCAATGAAGAGGGCGAAGCCCCAACTGCCGAAGGGGGCCACAAGCGCCAGCACGGCCTGTTCGTAGCTGTCCACCTGGATACCAAGGGGAAAGAGCACCGCGCCCGATACAATCAGCACCGCGATGGAAACCATCCCGCCAAAGCCCATACCCAGGGCCGCGATCAGGCGGTTAGAGGTAATGTAGCTCTTGTCCCATTTATCTTCAACGGCCCCCGCGGAGTAAAAGTAGAGCAGAAACGGGCTAATCACCGCGCCGATAATACTGATTGTAAGAAAGAGATAGTGCGCCGTATCGTGACGGGGCAGGCTCGGTACCAGCCCGGCGCCCAGGGCGCTCAAGGATGGATGCACGGCGAACACGCCGGCCACAAACACCAGGGTCACCAACCCCAGGCTTGCGACGCCGTTCTCGATGAGGCCGAAGGTCCCGCGCCAGAGCAACAGCCAGACGGCCAGCGCCACAGGTAAGGCCCACCAGCGAAAGCCGATGCCGGTCGCCAACTGGAGCGCAATGCTGACCCCGCCGATCTCGGATGCCAGCAGCAAGAAATCGACGATGTATTCGACCACGAAGGGCACAACGAAGAATTTGGCCCCGAAGCGTTCGCGCAGAGCATCGCCCAGCGTGTGTTGGCTGATCGCTCCCAGGCGCCCGCTCATCTCCACCAGAAAGGCGACACAGATCGTGCCCAGCAGGATGGCCCAGAGCAGGGCAAAGCCAAAGCCTGCTCCGGCCTGCGCTGAGGTGGCGATAGAGCCGACGTCGAGGAACCCACCGATGCTGGTGACGATACCCAGGGCGATACTGAGGATCTTTTTCATTGCCCGCTCTCAGCGCGATCCAGTAGCCGCTGGAAGGCGTTTTCCTCCGTCGCGATCTGTTGGAGCGGCCCGGCCAGCGCGCCGCGGTCGCCCTGCTCAACTGCGGTGTTCATCTGGGCGATGGCTGTCTGCACCCGCTGCAACCGCTCAGCCAGCGAGGGGTCCCCCGCGATGGGCGGCAATTGCGCCACTTTCGGTTGTTCCGAGTCCAATTGCTCCGCCGCGTACTGTAGGGTGCGCGTGGTGTAGACCTGCGGCACTGTCCCTTGCCGCCACGAGTCGGCGGCCAGGTGCACGGTGGCGGTCCAGGACAGCAGAGTCTGGATCTCTTTGGCTTGCTCGCTAGTGGGTGACTGGTTCCCGCACGCCGCTAGGGCGCCCAGTAGTGCGGTGAGCACGATGATGCGCCAGGTCATGCTCGGTGGGTCTCCTTTGGGCCGCGGTTCCATAAGGGTAGAACAGACCCGGCCCCCGAAATGTGACAGGGGGATCGGGGCAGTATGGGGAGAGGTACGGGGCAGGCGCGGGCGCGCGGCCCGTGCGCTCAGGTGGGCAGGCAGGGGCTTATCGCCCTGTATCTATTTGCTGGGCAGCCAGGGCGGGAAGAAGATAAACAGGATCAGCAGGGCCATGACGCCGAGCGTGACCAGCGACGCGCAGCCCATCGTCGCTACGGGATCAGCGCGTTGCTCCGTCCGCTTGAGCGAGATGAACCCCAGCGGCTCCGGGATGATCGGCAGGCTATATTCGGCCTGGTATTCGACATCGGGCAAGAAGGCTTCATTACGCAGGTAGGGCACGATCTCCCGCAGGCGCGTGCGGATGTAGGCGATGTTCCCTTGCGTCAGGTAGCACGTAGGCCAGATCGGGCCTTTCTGTAGCTGCCCGGCCAGGGTACGGAAAGCCTGTACCTGGCTGCGATACTGCGACGATGCTTCATCATCGATGGTTGACCAGGCCACGATCTGGAGGTCCACCTCCGGGTCGCGTTCGTGCAGGCAATCCTGGATCTGGTTCAGCAAATACTCGAAGATCGTGTTGCTGATGCCCCGCTTCGTGGCTTCGAACCGGGCTTCGGCGCCGTCGATCACCATCTCCCCCAGTTTCCCGGCTTCGTCTGCCACCGGGATTCGAATCGGCTCATCCGGCTTATCTTCGGCTTCCAGGGCGATGTTGAAATAGGCTTTGCTGACCTCTTTCTTGGAAGATTTCAGCGCTGCCTGCTTGCGTTCCTCGATCTTGCGCTGCCCCGGCGGCAAGCCCGTCTGCTCTTCCTTGCCGGGGTCCTGCTTGCTCTTCCCGTTTTGCCTGGGCGTCTCGCCGCCGCCGCCCCACGGCAGGTTGTAAAACAGCATCTTGCATGCGCCGATCACCCCGCCAAAGGTGGTCACCACGAGGTAGCTGAACAGGACGATGATGATCGCCAGGGTCAGCGTTTCCATATTGCTGCGCTGCGCCACGGTGATAAAGAGCTTGTAGTACCAGATGATAATCACAATGCTGATGATCGCCGTCACGTTCAGCAGTACATAAATGCCGGCCATCATATTGACCCGGCGGCGGTATTGGTGCTCGGTTTGCGAAATCTTGCGGACCAGGTCTTCGGTCAGACTCACGGGCGTGGTGCTCCATTATGCAGAAAGATAAATCGAATCGAGTGTGCTACTTCGTGCGTTGAAACGATATGACCGCATATGTTGTGACTATATGACAGCGCACGCCTCCTTCCGGCGCCGCGTTATAGCGGATAGCTTGATACCAAGGAGCATACATCCCTTATGAAGTGGTTCTCGCGATTATCCGCATCCGCCCGCCCGCAGGTGGCGATGGTTCTACTCTCCCTGGCGCTGCCGCTGCTGCTGACCGGGTGCCTGGGTCCCAAACCTATCGTGGCTGGCGTGACCCAGCAACCGCCCGCCGCGACCGACCAGCCCTACCGCATCCAGGTGCTTGTGCGTAACGACGGGCCGGGGTCGGGGCAGGTCCAGGTCTCGGTGCGCTTTGTGGACAAGCAGACGCAACGCATCATCCTGGCGGATGACCAGGAGGTGCAGTTGGAACACCAGGAACAAAGCGTCAACTTTGAGCTAACCCTGCCGCCCACCGCGCCCCCGCTCGATCAACTTGACGTGCAGGTGGATACCGAATATCCCATCGAATAACCCGCGGTTACGGCTCGGTTAGCGGCGCCCGCGTGACCCGCCGGGCCGCTCTGCTTTGCAGCAGCCCCACCGCCAGCAAAATGAGCGCGGCCCCGGCCACTTCCGGCCCGCTCAACGGCTCATGCAGCACGGCGAAGGCCAGGATGCCCGCCACCACCGGCTCCAGCGTGGCGATGATGCTGGCGACCCCGGCGTCCAGGTGGCGCAGGCTGATCGTGTACGCGGCCACCGGGGCCAGCGTCTGCACCGTGCCCAGCATGAGCAAGATGGCCCACGACTCCGGGTGCGCGCCCGGCGCCCCTAGCTCGGCGGGGGATAGCAGCCCCAGCAGCCCCAGGCAGCCGATACCCAGCGTATAGAAGAGCAGCGTCGCCAGCGGCAGACGCCGCTGGTGTGCCAGCTTGCCGAAGATGCTATACAGCGCATACGTCGCCGCCGAGAGCACCCCGCAGCCGATGCCCAGCACATTGCCGCTTAGATGCGCCGGGTCATAAGCGCCGGAAACCAGGATGACCCCGACGAACGTCAGCGCCAGCGCCCCCAGCTTCAACCCCGTCAGCGACTCGCCCAGGAAGCGCCAGGCCAGCAGCGCCACAATCGCCGGAGCCGTGTAGAGCAGCACCACCGCCGTCGTCACTCCCACCAGCACAATGGCATAGATATAGGCCACATAGAACACCGTCACGCCCAGCAGCCCGTACCCGCCGACCAGTAGCCAGTCGGCCCGCCGCACGCGCAACAGATCTCGCCGCCGCAGCGCCATCCAGAGACCAAGCGCCGCCGCCCCGAAGAACGCCCGGTAGAACACGACCGTGAGCGGCGTCAGCCCATAATTGTCGATGGTCAGCGTATACACGGTCCCCAGCGTGCCCCAGAGCGCCGCCGCCAGCAACACCAACCCCACGCCCAGCAAAGGCCGCCGCGCCTCCACAGCCGCGGGCCGCACGCGCGCCGCCCCGCTTCCGCCCGCCAGCGTCTGACCACCCATCACATCGTCTTCCATCGCCCTATCCTGGATTATGCCTGCACTTCGCATTGGTTGGAGAGTTTGTCACTCTTCGCGCAGCGACCAGACCCGGCGCGTGCCGGCTCAAGCCTTGTCACTCTGAGCGCAGCGAAGAGTCTCGTCGCCGGGAGCGTCACATCAGTCATAGCGGACTGCGCGCCGATCCCTTTACGATACCCGCAAACGCCGCCGGATGCAAACTCCCGCCAGGCCGCGCAGGCGGCCTGCGTATGGGTTGCCCGACGCTTCAGGGGCCGGGCACCGGGCAACCGCGACGTTTGGGCGCACGAAAAGTTCCCGCGAACGATCCTTCTTTTGGCGGAACCCAGGAGGGACCTAAATCCGTCTAATAAGCAGGGGCATTGCCCGATGTAGGCGCTGCGCGTTGGTTCTACAATAACGTAGAAGTTGCCATAATCCATCGTTGGCGCTGTCCTGGTTTGTCTGTTTTGGAGGCACACGCATGAAACCGCGTTATTTACTGATTATCCTGGGGCTGGCCTTGCTGGCCCTGCTGGCGGCCTGCGGCGAGCAAGCCGCGCCGCCGCCCGCGCCCGCCACCGCGACGCCCACGCCGCCCGTCGCATCCATACCCACCACCCAACCGGCGCCCACCGAGACGCCCGCCGCGCCGCCGCCGGCCACCGATGTGCCCGCGACCCCGCCGCCGGCTACCCCCGTGCCGCCCACGCCCGTGCCGCCCACGGCCACGCCCGGCGTGACGCGCTACACCGTGCAGCCCGGCGATAACCTGACCGGCATCGCCGCGCGCTACGGCGTGAATGTGGATCGCCTGGCCCAGGCCAACGGCATCACCGACCCGAATATGCTCTTCGCCGGGCAGGCGCTGGTGATCCCCGACGGCTCCGCGCCGCTCCCGCCCACCCCGACGGCGACGCCCGGCCCGGTGGACGGCACGCTCGTCCACTACACGGTCCAGCCCGGCGACGGCGCGTTTGCCATCGCCCGGCGCTACAACACCACCGTGGACGCCATCGTGGCCCGCAACAACCTCGACAACCCGAACTATATCATGTCCGGCCAGGTGCTGGAGATCATGGTCGGCGACAAGACGAGCAAGCCCGCCCCGCGGCCCACCGCGACCCCGACTCCGGCGGCCACGCTCCCGCCCGCGCCGCCGCCCGGCAGCCAGGGCGCCGGCAAGTGGATCGACGTGAACCTCAGCACGCAGACTCTAGTGGCCTATGAGGGCGACACGCCCGTCTACACCACGCTCGTCTCGACCGGCGTGCCCTCGTACCCGACCGTGGTCGGCACGTTCAAGATCCAGACCAAGCTGCGGTACGACGACATGCGTGGTGGCTCCGGCGCCGACGCCTACTACCTGCCCGACGTGCCCTATGTGATGTACTTCTACACCGGCGGCTACGCC
>JAICKM010000660.1 GCA_025927935.1 Chloroflexia bacterium
CGACCGAGCTGGCGCCCACCAATTCTATGACGTGCAGCCATGTTCTAAATCCTCCAGCTCCGGCTACTCGGCCGGCTCGTCATCGTCCGGCGCAGCCGAAAACGACGTCTGACCGGGGGCCAGATCGAAGCCTTCGTCCTCCAGCAGGTCGTCGGCATCTTCGTCTTCGGCGTCCTCAGCGGCAAACGCGGTGCTATCCAGGTCGCCGCCGGGTTGCGATAGGCCACGCGCGGCCAGGGCATCCTGCAACTCGTCAAAGGATTTCTGGCCGAAGTTACGCACGCCCAACAGTTCTTTGCGGTCCATTTGCAGGATCTGGCCGACGCGCACGATCCCACTGCGCTTGAGGCAGTTGAAGGTGCGCACGCTCAGACCCAGGTCCTCGATCGGCATCTCGGCCACATGGGGCGGGATGGCGATGCCACCGGCGGCCACGCCGTCTTCAGCGCCCGCGCCGGGGGTGCTATAGTTGCTCAACAGGCCGCTGTGTTGCGCCAGCGCGGACGCGGCCATGCTCAACGCCTCGCCCACGTCCATCGTGCCGTCGCTCCAGATTTCCAGCAGCAAGCGCTCTCCGCCCGGATATTCGGCGTCCGGCATCTCCTCGGAGACGTAGTTGACCCGCGGGATCGGGCTGAAAATGGCATCGACCGGGATGGTGCCGATGGGCAAGCCCTCGCGCATCTCAGACGAGACATAGCCCCGCCCGCGCTCCACGATCAACTCCATTTCGAGCCGGCCCTCGGCACTGTCCAGGGTCGCCAGCACCTGATCGGCGTTGATAAGTTCGACGGTGCTGGGCAACTGGATGTCGCTGGCGCGGACCTTGCCCGGCCCGGCGGCGGAGAGTTGCAGCCGCACCGGGCGGTCGCTGAACGAGCGCAGGCGCAGCTTCTTCACATTCAAGACGATCTCGGTCACATCCTCTTTCACATGAGGCAGTGTCGAGAACTCGTGGTAGACGCCTTCGATACGCACGCTGGTGATCGCGGCGCCCGGCAGCGACGAAAGCAGGATCCGGCGCAAGGCGTTGCCCAGGATCAGCCCGTAACCCTTCTCCAGCGGCCCGATGGCGAAGCGCCGATAGTTAGGAGCGGTGGCCACTACTTCCACCCGGGGCATCATCAGATCAGCCACACGAACCCCTCCTCTAGCAATGTCATGATCAAGATCTAGCACAGCGGTAACATCCTATCTGGCCCGCGGGATTGCCGCGAGCGCAAGGGCCGGGAGACCGGCCCGTTGCTCTCCTTATTACCGGCTGTAGAACTCGACGATGAGCTGCTCGTTGAGGTTCACGTCCAGGTCGGCCCGTGCCGGTAAACTTATCACGGTGCCGCTCAGGTTGCGCGGATCCAGCGTCAGCCAGGTCGGGATGTCCTTGCGCCCGATTTCCCCGGCCACGACCTTGAAGTATTCGTCCGTGGCATGCTCCGGGCGCACGGCGATCACATCAGTCGCTTTGCAGATGTAGGACGGGATGTCGGTTTTGACGCCGTTGACCAGGAAATGTCCGTGGGAGACGAGCTGGCGCGCCTGGGGGCGCGAATTGGCGAAGCCGAGGCGGTAGACCACATTGTCGAGGCGGGTCTCCAGCACTTGCAGCAGGTTCTCACCGGTCACACCGGGGCGGCCTTCGGCCATCTCAAAATGGCGCTTGAACTGCCGCTCCATGATGCCGTATGTGCGCCGCGCCTTCTGCTTCTCGCGAAGCTGCAGGCCGTAGTCAGATACTTTGCCGCGCCGCCGCTGCCCATGCTGTCCGGGGGGCTGATTCCGCCGCTCAATCGCGCACTTAGGCGTGAAGCAGCGATCCCCTTTGAGGAACAGCTTAAGTCCTTCGCGACGGCACAGTTTACAAACCGGTCCGGTATAACGGGCCATGGTTTTTCCTCCTGTGTCGTATTTCTAGGTTGTCTACTTACTCAGCGGGTGAGGCCGGAGGCCAGAATAGAAGATCACCCCGCGAGTATTGCGTTATGTCAATAAATCAAACGCGGCGGCGCTTGGGCGGGCGGCAGCCGTTGTGCGGGATGGGGGTTACGTCGGTGATCGACGTGACCTGCAACCCGGCGCCCTGCAAGGCGCGGATCGCGGCTTCGCGGCCCGAACCCGGACCCTTGACGAACACATCAACCTGCCGCAGTCCATGCTCCATCGCGCGCTTGGCGGCGCCGTCGGCGGTGATCTGAGCCGCATACGGAGTGCTCTTGCGCGAGCCTTTAAAGCCCGAGGCGCCGGCACTGCCCCAACTCAGCACATTGCCGGTTGGGTCGGTCAGCGTCACGATGGTATTGTTGAAGCTGGACTGGACATGCGCCTGCCCGCGCGGCACCATCTTGCGCTCGCGGCGGCGACCCCGTGCGGCACGCGCGGAGCGCGGCGCCCCGGCCTGCTGCTTTTTCTCAGCCATCTTGTCTCCTCTAAACAGGACCTGGCCCAGCGGACCAGGTCATGATCACTTCCGGGCCTTCTTCTTCGCCGCGACGACCCGCTTGGGGCCCCGGCGGGTACGGCCATTGGTACGGGTGCGCTGACCATGCACCGGCAACCCGCGCTGATGGCGGATGCCCCGATAGCACTTGATTTCGATCAGGCGCTTGATGTTCAGGTTCACTTCCCGGCGCAGATCGCCTTCGACGCGATACTCGCGGTCGATGATCTCGCGCAGGCGGTTGACTTCCTCTTCGCTCAGCATCCGCACCCGCGTCTCGGGGGCGATGCCCGTCCGCGCAATGATCTTGCGCGCCGTGGTCGGGCCGATACCGAAAATATAGGTCAGGGCCGTTGCGACCTGCTTATCACGCGGGATGTCTACCCCGGCAATTCGTGCCACGCTCATTTCCTCCTTTCCGTGAGATTGGGCGCGGGCTTAGCCCTGGCGCTGCTTGTGCCGCGGGTTGGTGCAAATCACCATGATCACGCCTTTGCGCTTGATCACGCGGCACCGCTCGCAGCGGGTCTTCACCGATGCTTTGACCTTCATCTTGGCCCACACTCCTCTGGGTTTACGGATTATTACAGCGGCGGGTGATCCGCCCCCGCGATAAATCATAGGGCGACAGCTCGAGTTTCACCCTGTCGCCCGGCAAAATCCGCCCGATCGTGACGCGGACCTCGCTCGCAACGTGGGCCAGGACCCGGTTGCCGTTCTCCAACTCGACGGTGAACATCGCATTGGGCTGGGGTGCGATGACCCGGCCCTCAAGTTCCCGTGTGCCCTGCCGCCCCGGCATATGCTGCTTCCTCTTTACCCGGCCAAAACGCCGGATCGCCTACAGACAATATGCGTTCTGCGCCACAGGGGGCACCAAGGGTCAATTATACCATAACGCCCTGCTATTTGTCCAGTCACGCATGAGCAACGCCCGGCAGCGCAAGCCGCAGGCTACGCCCGGCACAGGCCGCCCGCAAATCAGCCGATGGCTGGCGGTTCGCTAGGGCAAAGTGAGAATTTCGGGGTCGCCGTCGGTGATGGCGACCGTGTGTTCGACGTGGACGGCCAGGCCCTTGTCCACGGTCACGATCGTCCATTCATCTTCGAGCGTGCGGCCTTCGTAGCTGCCCTGAGTGAGCATGGGTTCGATGGCGAGGACCATGCCGGGCACCAGGCGCAAGCCCTGGCCGCGCCGGCCAAAGTTGGGCACATTGGGCGGCTCGTGCAGGCGCCGGCCAATGCCGTGGCCCACGAGATCGCGCACCACGCCGTAGCCGTTGCGCTCCAGCACTTCCTGGATGGTCGCGCTGATGTCTTCCAGCCGGTTGCCCGCCCGCGCCAGCTTGATGCCCGCCCAGAGCGACTCCCAGCCTACATCGATCATCTTCTGCGCGGTGAGATCGATCCGGCCCACGCCAACGGTCGTCGCAGCATCCCCATGGTAGCCGCGATAGAAGGCGCCGCAGTCGATGCTCAGGAGGTCGCCTTCCTGCAACACCCGCGGGCCGGGGATGCCGTGGACGATCTCCTCGTTTACCGAGGTGCAGAGGGAGGCGGGAAAGCCGTTGTAGCCCTTGAACGACGGCACGGCACCCCGCGAACGGATGTAATCGTGGCCGATC
>JAICKM010000036.1 GCA_025927935.1 Chloroflexia bacterium
CGGGGCGCGGGTATAGGATCGCCCGGCCATGGTCATGACTTCGTAGGTGTCGGCGATATGCACGATGCGCGCGCCGACCGGGATGGCCTCGCCGCGCAGGCCCTGCGGATAGCCGCTGCCGTCCCAGTTCTCGTGGTGCGACATGACCATCGGCCAGACCTGGGCGAAGTCGCGGATGGGCAGCAGAATGTTGCGGCCCTCCAGCGGGTGGCGGCGCATCAGTTCCCACTCGGCGCCAGTCAACTTGCCGGGCTTGTGCAGGATGCCGGTGGGGATATTGATCTTGCCGATGTCGTGTAGCAGCCCGGCGACGCGCACATTGGTGATGTCACGCTCGCTGAGGCCCGCGGCCTCGGCCAGCCGCACGGCGTATCCTGCGACCCGCTCGGAGTGGCCGTGGGTGTAGCCGTCGCGGGTCTCGATGGCGGCGGCCAGCGCGTAGACGGCGCTCAGGTACTCGTTTTGCAGGTTCCGGTCGGTGCGCGGGTCGCTCGCATCGCCGGGCGCGGGGTCCACGGCGTGGGCCAGATCGGGCACATAGACCACGACCCGGTTGCGCCCGCGCCGCTTGGCTTCGTGCAAGGCCGCATCGGCCAGGTGGACCAGGCGGTCAGGATCGGCGCTGTCGTCCGGGAAATGGGCGATGCCCGCGCTGGCGGTCAGGATCACGAGGCCGGTTTTCGCCGCCGGGCGCGCCGCCCCGGCCTCTCGCCGGAAGCGATGCGCGCTGATGGCGTGGATAATGTCTTGGAGCAAGGCACAACTCTGTTGCGGATCGGCATCGGGGATCGCCAGCAAAAATTCGTCGCCGCCGTAGCGCGCGGCTACCGTGCCGGGGCGCAGCTTGCGGGTAATCAGATGCGCCGCCTCGCGCACGACCGCATCGCCCGCCTGGTGGCCGTAGGCTTCGTTGTAGCTCTTGAACAGATCGAGATCGAGCAAGGCGACGGCGACCGGGCGCCGGGCGCCCGCCGCATCCGGCGCGGCCATCAACGCCAGTGCGCGGAAAAAGCCACGCATATTGGGCAGGCCGGTGAGGGCGTCGGTTTCCGCCAATTGGTGCGCCTGGTGCGCCAGGGAGGCGTTGCGCACAGCGGTCGCCAGGTGTGGCGCGAGTTGGGCGAGCAATTCAACATGGGCTAGGGTGTACCGATCCCGCTCAGGTGCGCCCAGGTATAGCGCGCCGACGGGCCGGTCCTCAATAAAGAGCGGCACCACCAGCAGCGAACGCACCCCGGCGTCGTAGAGCGGCGCTTCGTCGTGATGGACACCGATAGGCGCCAGGTTGTAGAGCAAGGGGCCAGCCTGCCGGGTAACCTCGGCAAACAGGCTGCCTTCCGCCGGGATCTGCGAGCCGGTGGGCCGGTAGCGGGGACTCAGGATGCCGCTGACCGCCGCCAATTCGAGCATCTCGCCCTCGCCCACCGGCAACTCCAGCGCGGCAAGCGAGGCTGGCAGCAGGTGGCCGATGCCCTCCATGGCGGCGGTTAGCACGCCGGGCAAGTCGCGGTGCTGCGCCACCGCCCGCGCCACGCTGTTAATCACGGCCAGGCAATCGCCCCGTTCGCGCCATTCCTGCAACAGCGTGCTGCTCTCCACGGCGAGTCCCAGCATCCCGGCCAGCGTGCCGAGCAGCCGCAGGTCTTCCGTGTCCAGGCCGCGGGGCCGATCCGATTCGACCAGGATGACGCCGAGCACGCGTCCGTCGCAGACGATGGGGGCGGCCATGGCACAGCGGACGCCGGGCGCCGCCGGCTGAAACTCCGGCTCCATAGTTGCCTCGCGGATCAGGATCGGCTGCCCGGTCACGGCCACGCGCCCGGCCCACCCCGCGCCCAGCGGGATGCCGTCTGGGGCCTCGTAGCCGTGCTGGGCCAGCAACCGCAGCACGCTATCTTCGCGTAGGTACACCGCCACATAGTTGTAGCCGGTCATATCGGCCAGCCCCGCGACCAGGGCGCGGGCCAGCGTGTCCACATCCCGGCTGCCGGCGACCGTGGCCGCGAAACCTTCGATCAGCGCGAACTCGTGAGCCTGGCGCCGGCTGCCCACGCTCTGCGCCCAGGCCCGGCGCAAATAGCCCACCGTGATCCCCGTCGCCAGAGTCACGGCGAAATAGGTGGGAATGACCAGCACAAGCTGGCTGAACAACGGGGCGGCGGATGCTGGGCGCACCCCGTAGGGGATCAGGCTGCCCAGGGCCGCCAGGAGAGCCAGCGCCAGGCTCCAGTTCAACGGCAAGAAGAGCGCCGACGCGATCAGGGTGAGGAAAAAGAGGGTGCCGAATTCGCCCGCGGGGCCATAGTAGGCGCGCCCCGCACTGATCAGCACGATGGCGTAGAGGTTCAGTGCCAGGAAGCGTTCGCGGGTGGCCCAGAAGCGCGGGAAGAGGAGGATGGAGATGGCGGCGGCCAACCCCAACCCGGCCAGCAGCAGTGGCGCCCCGGCCGGGCCACCGGGGATCCCCGGTAAGCCCAGGCGCAGCAGATACAGCCCCACGCCCACCAGATACAGGATTCCGGCGAGCCGCACCAGGAAGGCGCGGGCGGGCGCCATATCGGCGTCCTCGTCCGCGCTCTCGCGCGCCGGCAGCGGCGGGCGCTCCACCCCGGCCAGCGCCCGCCCGCCCGGCACGCGCCCAATGTGGCGTACTCTGGCCCACAGCGGGGAATCGCGGTCGGGTTTCATCATCAGGTCGCCGGTTAAATGCGTGTGCGCCGCAGCGGGATATTCGCCGTCAGCTTGTCCGTGTTGGATCCCGCCGTCAATATGACTTCGATGCCATCCTGCTCGATATCCACGTATTTGGACAGCACGGCGATAATATCCTCGCGGATCGCTTCCATGACTTCCGGCGGCAGCTTGACGCGATCCTGCACGAGCACCAGTTGCAGGCGCTGCTTGGCGACGGTGCCGCTGCCGGCCCGGTTGCGCCGTCCAAAGAGATTGTTGAGGAGTTCCACAGCGCGGCCGCCCCTTCTCGCTTAGCGATGCGGCCGGCCGCCCCCGGCCAGGCGTTTAAGCATGCGATCGAGCCAGCCCCCCGCATTGTCCAGCATCAGGAAGGGCACGTCTTCGCCCATAAGCCGCCGGGCGATGTTCGTATACGCCTGGCCCGCCCGCGAGGTGCGGTCGGTGGACGCCGCCTCGCCGCGGTTCGTGCTGATGACGATGCTCTCGTCGTCGGGCACGATGCCGATCAGGTCCACGGCCAGCACCTCCACCACGTCGTCCTGGGTCATCATTTCGCCGCGCTTGACCAGTTCCGGACGAATGCGGTTGATGATCAGGCGGGGAGCGGGCAGGCCGTTGGCCTCGACCAGGCCGATCACGCGGTCGGCGTCGCGCACCGCCGAGACTTCCGGCGTGGTGACGATGACCACCATGTCGGCTCCGGCGATGGCGTTCTTAAAGCCCTGCTCGATACCCGCCGGGCAGTCGATCAGTACGAAATCAAACTCGGTCTTGAGGTGATCGCACAGCAAGCGCATCTGCGCGGGGTTGACCGCGCTTTTGTCGCGGGTCTGGGCGGCGGGGAGCAGGTACAACTCCGGGAAGCGCTTGTCTTTGATCAGCGCCTGGCGGATGCGGCAGCGCCCCTCGACCACGTCCACGATGTCGTAGACAATGCGCTTTTCCAGGCCCATGACCACGTCGAGATTGCGCAGGCCGATATCCGCGTCGATCACGGCGACTTTCTTGCCCAGCATCGCCAGCGCGGTGCCCAGGTTGGCCGTGCTGGTCGTCTTGCCGACGCCGCCCTTGCCTGACGTGATGGTGATGACCCGGCCCAGCTTCTGCGCGGGATAAGGCATCTGCCCGTTTGCGGCGCCCGCCGCAGGGCTATGGCCATTGGTACCCGCAACCGGGTACGTGTGATTGCCGTTGGTGGGAGCGCCGGAAGGCATCGCTTCCGGCGAGAGGGAGACCGGATTGCCGTTCCGGTCGCGTCCGTAGGTCGTCATCCGCTACACTCCGATCTGCATTGGGGGAGGCCCAGCAGTGCCACGCGGCTACGTCACGGAGACCTGTGGCCTGAATGTTCGTTTCACTTTACAATAGATCGCCTCAGAATGCAAGCGATTCTGAACAGACTGGAAGGGACCCGCCCCTATTTGCGGCGGGCGCTCCAGGGTTCCACGAGGATGCGTCCATCCAGAATCCGTGCCATTTCGGGAGCGGCCGGGCCGCTCGGTTCGCTGCCCCGGCTGACCAGGTCGGCGATGCGTAACTGGGTCGGCGCGAGCAGCAGGGCGCAAACGACCGCCGCCTGATCGCCGCCCGCCCCCGCGTGGATCATGCCGCGCAGGCTGCCCCAGATCACCACATCGCCCCCGGCCACGATCTCGGCCCCGGCGTTGACATCACCCAGGATGCACACGTCGCCGTCGTGGAGGATGCTCATGCCGGAGCGCAGGGTGCGGCGCACAAACAGCGCGGCGGGCGCTCCGGCGGCCCAGGTCGATTCGGCGGCGGGCGTGTTGTCTTCCCCGGCCAGTGCGCCAAAATCGGGTTCGCCGTCGTCGGGCCGTTGGCGGAGCGCGGGCGCGTCGAGCGGGAGCGCGGGGGGCCGGCGGCGGTGCGGGCGGATGGCGGCGGGCGGTTCGCCGGCTTCCGGCACGCCCGTGCTTGCCCGGCCCTGCCCGAAAGCGGGCGCCCGGTTGCGCACGCCGTTGACCCCGGCCACGGCCCGCGTCTCCTCCGAGGTGGAGACGATCACGTCGAGCAGCATGTCGAAGCGCTCGAAGAGGCTGCGCAGCGCGCCGAACTGGGCCTCGCTCAGTTCCCGATCACCCAGGTTGGCCGTGACGGTCGCGCCGCTGAAGAAGGCGCGGCGCGCGCTCAGCCGGGCGTCCACCTCGGCCAGCAGATCGGGCCAGGCGATATCGTCGTCCAGCAAAATCAGCAGGCCGTCCCGGACGCCTTTAATAATGACGGGGTCTTCACTCGGCATAGGCGCGGGCTACTCGTCCACGTGGAAATAGGCTTTAAAGATATTGCGCGCCACCGGCACGGCGAAGGTCGAGCCTTCCAGGCTCTCATCGCCGGCTTCGATCAGGACGGTCACGGCGATCTCCGGATTCTCATAGGGCGCGAAGGCGGTGAACCAGGCGTGCGCGCGCCGGTGGCCCGCCGCGTCGATCACTTCGCCGATTTCGGCGGTGCCCGTCTTCCCGGCGATCTGCACGCCTTTCAGTTCGGTCTTGTAGGCTGTGCCCTTATGGATGTCGGAGACGGCCAGTCGCATGCCTTCACGGACTGTCGCCAGGTGCTCGGCGTTCACCGGCACATGGCTGATCACTTTCGGTTGGAAGTCTCGGATCGGCTTCGGGTCGCCGTCGCTGTTCAGCACCTGGTAGACAACCTGTGGCTGGTAGAGCGTGCCGCCATTGGCGACCGTCGCCGTGACGTTGTTCAATTGGAGCGGCGTCACCAAGTCGAAACCCTGGCCGATGGCGCTGAAAAGCGTATCGCCCAACGACCAGAAGTCGTTCGGGTTGAGTTTGAGCTTATAGGTCCGGTCGGGCGCCACCGCATCGATCTCGCCGGGCAGTTCGATCCCGGTCGCCTTACCGAGGCCGAAGGCGCGCATATATTTGTTCAACCCCTCGATGCCCAGCCCGCTGAAGGGGTGGGGATTGGGGTCGCCACGGATGTAGAAGCGTGTCAACTGGCCCAGGTCGTCCGTCTGGCGTGGCCCGGCCACTTCATAGAAGAAGACATCGCAGGATTGCTGGAGGGCCTGCACGACATTCAGGGCGCCATGCCCCTCGTGTTTCCAGCAGACATACGGCGTGCGCACCTGCTCGTTATAGGTCCAGGGCACGTCGATCTTGCCGGTGTCATAGATCTGGGTGTCGCGGGTAATGACGCCGTCCTGTAGCCCCGCCGCGGCGCTGATCATCTTGAAAGTCGAGCCGGGCGGGTAGGCGCCACCGATGGCGCGATGGAACATCGGCAGATCGGGATCGTTGTTGAGGCGGTCAAAGTCGGCCTGCGAGATGCCGGCGGCGAACAGGTTGTCGTCATACGCGGGCAGGCTGACCAGGGCCAGCACTTCGCCGGTCTGCACCTTCTGGACCACGGCCACCCCGGCACGGGTGCCGGTGCCCTTGCCGCCCGCGGTGGTTGAGGCGTGGGCCGCGTCGATCCCGTCCTGTAGCAGGTGGGTGACGGTTTGCTGCAAGCTACTGTCGATGGTCAGCACCACGTTCTGCCCCGGCACCGGCGGCTTACTGGCGATCTCGCGCACCTCGCGCTGGTTGGCGTTGACCTCGATCTGGCGCAGGCCCTTCTGCCCGCGCAGCACCGCTTCCATGCTCGACTCGATGCCGAGTTGCCCGATTTTGTCGTCTTTGTCATAGATCGGCTGCACATCGCTGCCGTCCGCCGGCTGGTACTCTTTGTACTGCTCTTGCGAAATCGGGCCGACATAGCCCAGGATATGGCTCATGAACGACCCCGCCGAGTACTGGCGCACCGGCTCCGGCACCACGCTGATGCCCGGCAGTTGCAGATGCTCTTCCTCGACGCGCTGCATGGTCTCGAAGGGGATATTGCGCTTGATCGTCACCGGGCGGATCGGATTTTCGTGGCGGGTGATGTAGTTGTACTGCAACTCGTTCATCACCTGGATGCCGGGCCAGTCCCCGGCATGGGCGGCGACAGCTGCCGCGGTCGCGGTGTCAAGATCGCTGCGCAGCAGGTTGGGCGCTTCGGGCGAGATCTTGCGCGCTTCTTCCAGCGTCTTGTTCAGCTCGCCCACCGAGACCTTCAGCACCGCGGCCAGTTCGGTGACGACGCGGGTGGCGACTGCCGGATCTTCGAATAGTTTGTCCGGTTCGCCCGTGACCACGGGTTGCGTGTTCAGCAGCCGCGCCAGTTCGTCAAAGACGGCTTTTTGCGCCTCAAGGTCTTCGGGCAAGTCGGCCTCCGTGGCGGCCACGGAGAAGGAGGGCTGGTTGCTGATCAACTGGCGCAGGTTGCGGTCGTAGACGATCCCGCGTGGCGCTTTCGTTTGCACGGTGCGGATGCGGTTCGTGTCGGCCTGCGATTGGTAGACGCCGCCATCCACGATCTGCATCTGCACCAGGCGCGCACCCAGTGCCACGAACGAAACGGCGATGAGGACGTAGAAGATCAGTAGCGTCGAACGCTTCATAACTATTGCCATTCCTCCGGCAGCACCGGACGGAACCGGTCAACCAACCAAAGCACAAATGTATAGACGAGCGGCATCAGCGCCACGTTAAACAGGGCCGTGGGCAACACGATCCCGCCCAGCGCACTTAACCACGCAAAATGCTGGCCGAGCAAGGTGCGGACGCTCAACAACAGCAAGTAATAGAACACCGTGCAGACGAAGACCATGCCCAGCGGCATGATCAAGTGTGCCCGGAAGGGGTTGCTGCTCGCCAGCCGCGCCAGCAGCACGACCAGCAGCAGGCAGAGCGCGCTGCTGCCCAGCGGCAGCGTCGAGAGCAGATCCAGCAGCAGCCCCCCGCAGAAGGCCCAGATGACCGCCTCGCGCAGTCCATAGGCCAGCGTCACGGCCACCACGAGCAGCACGACCAGATCGGGCCGCACGTCGATATGCGCTAATTGCGGCAGCAGAATGGGCAGCACCGTCGCCTGCACCAACGCGGCCAGGAGTACCAGGCTCAACCCCACCAACGTCAGCATCGGCGCGTCACTTCTTTTTCTTGGGCACCGGTGTTTGCGTCGGGGTCGGTTGCGGCGTGGATGTCGGCACCGGCGTCCGGGTGGGCAGCAGCGTCGCCGTCGGCGGCACCGGGTAGAGCGGCGGCGCGAGGCCCGGTGTGGGCGTGCCGCTCAGCGGCACCGTCGCCGGCAGCAAGGGACCCGGTGTCCCGCCCGCCTGGGCCGCGCCGACGATGATCAACACCTGGTCGAGCGAGTCCGGCACGGCCAGCGAATAGGCCACCGCCTCTTGCTCCAGGTCGATATCCTTCTGGTGCTTTTCGTAAATCTGCCCGACCAGCAGGCCCTTGGGCAGCATGCCGCCGATGCCGGATGTCTTGATCAGGTCGCCGCGCTGGACATCGGCGCCCTGCGGAATATGGCGCACCAGCAGGCGCCCGCCATGCTGCGCCTGGCCTTGCACCACGGCGGCAACATTCGTGCGGTCGACCACCACGGCAATCGAACTGTCGATGTCGTCGATCAGCAGCACAGTGGACTGGTTGGCGGTCACTTTGCGCACGATGCCGAGCAGCAGTCCGCCGGGGCTGGTCACGGCCATGCCTTCGCTCACGCCGGAGGTGCTGCCGCGATCCAGCGTCAGCACGCGTGACAAGCCGCTCGGATCGCGACCGACGACAGAGGACGGCAGGCCCTGCAAATCCGGGAACTCTTTGTGGAAGCCGAGGATCTGGCGCAGCGTTTCGTTCTCGGTGCGTAGCGACAGCAGTCCGGCGTTCTCGGTTTGCAGTTGGGCGATCTGCTCTTTTAGCCGCGCGTTTTCGGCGTCGAGGCTGTGCATGTTATTGGCCGTTTCGACCCAGCTATCGATGGTGTAGGAGGTCTGGGCGAAGCCGTGTTGCAGGGGCGCGACCAACTGCTCTAAAAAGCCCTGTACCGGCTGAAACTGCGGCGTCTGGCTGATCCCGATCAAGGCCAGCGCGAGCAGCAGGCACGTGGCGAGCAACGTCAGCGTGCGCGAAGATTCCAGGGAACGTTGTTTCATGGCAGGGACCCATCCGGCGCCGTCGCGGCTAGACGACTACGCGCCGTGTGGCCGAACTCCCGGCCAGCACGCGCGAATACTGCTCCAACGACTCGACAATGCGGCCGGTGCCGCGCACCACGCAGGTCAACGGATCTTCTGCGATCTGCACGGGCATCTTGGTCTCAACCGTGAGGCGCCGATCTAACCCGGCCAACAAGGCCCCGCCGCCGGCCAGCGTGATGCCGTTCTGCATAATGTCGGCCACCAGTTCCGGCGGCGTCTCTTCGAGCGCCAGCTTCACCAGTTCGACAATCAGCGAGACCGGGCTGGCCGTCGCTTCGCGCAGTTCGACGCTGGACACCTCGACCGCCTTGGGCAGCCCCGTGACCAGGTCGCGCCCGCGCAGGGTGACTTGCTTCTCTTCGGTCAGCGGATAGGCCGACCCGGCGGCGATTTTGGCCGCCTCGGCCATGCGCTCGCCGATCAGCAGGTTATGTTCGCGCCGGGCGTACATGATGACGGCTTCGTCGATCTCGTCGCCCGCCGTGCGGATGCTGTGGTTGATGACGATGCCGCCCAGGCTGATCACGGCCACCTCGGTGGTGCCGCCCCCGATATCGACGATCATGCTGCCGATTGGTTCCTGCACGGGCAGCCCGGCGCCGATCGCCGCGGCCATCGGCTCCTCCACCGGGTAGGCTTCGCGTGCTCCGGCGTGGATCGCGGCATCGTGCGCGGCGCGCTTCTCCACTTCGGTCACGCCGGAGGGGATGCCGACGACCACCCGCGGGCGCGGCATCATCATGCGCTGCGAATGGACCTTCTCGATGAAATACTTGAGCATGACCTCGACCATATCGAAGTCGGCGATCACGCCGTCTTTCAGGGGCCGCACGGCGATGATATTGCCGGGCGTTTTGCCGACCATGGCTTTGGCTTCGGCGCCCACGGCCCGCCGCTCGCGGGTTTTCTTATCGATGGCGACAACGGAGGGTTCCGAAATGACAATGCCTTTATGCTTCACATAGACCAGTGTATTCGCCGTCCCTAGATCGATGCCGATGTCACGGCTGAACAGCCCAAATACTGCGTTCAGTGGACCAACCATGTAGAGTTACTTCTCCTTTGCCCTGGCGGGGCAATCATAAGCAGTTTTGCAGGGGACGGCACGGAAGGCAAACCACAAGTATCGGCGCCGCGTAGACCCGCCCGCCTGATTATATGCGAGGCGTCAAGGGCATGTCAAGGAATACCATGCCTTTCATCTGTCAGATCCGCGTCAATATTGTCCCGGTGTGCGGCGGCAGCGCCCCGCGGCTTGAGCCGCGGGCTACGCCAACCAGGGCCGCTTGCGCGGCCTATCGGGTGAGGCCAGGCAGCGTTGCCTCGCCGGGATACACAATGTTGGCGCACATCCAATGGCTGCCCCAGGGCATTGCCCCTATCCGACGCGCCATACGACATTCGCCCCGGCGCTGCGTACCGCAAATATCCCGCACGAGTCATACCCCGCACGGCTGAGGCGGAGTCTCCTGGAAGATCGTTACACTAACAGAGTACCGTCGAGAGTACCTCCGCGATAGCACCGGGTTCGGAGCCGTTCGATTACGCGCATTTGTCCAAGGAGTGCAGTGCCCCATCTACGCCGCGTTGGCTAACGGCGGGATGCCGGCTTCCGTCCGGCATGGCAAATGCGGTGCGCCCAACGGTCGAGTTAAACGCCTCGGATCGCGGATTTCCTGCACAAGGCACAAGGAGAATGAACAATGTTACGCTTCAAGACATTTCTATTGATGGGTCTATTGGCGCTCGTCGCGAGTCTGGCCGGCAGCAGCGGCGCGGCGGCGCAAGGGCTGAGCAGCCCAACGGCGGCCGGCCCCACGCCCGGCACCACCTACACCGTGCAGCGCGGCGACAGCCTCTCGAACATTGCCACGCGGGCCTATGGTAATGCCGGGGCCGTGACGTGCATCTTGAACGCCAACCGCTGGATCACCAACGCCTCGTATGTCCAGGCCGGGTGGAAGCTCGTTCTCCCGGCGGCGGGCGCTTGCGGCAGCATGCCCGCGGGCGGCACCGCCGGCACCACCTACACTGTGCAGCGCGGCGACAGCCTGTCGAGCATCGCCTTCCGGGTCTACGGCAATGCCGGCGCCTGGTCATGCATCTGGGCAGCCAATAAGTGGATCGCCAACCCGGCCTACCTGCAAGCCGGGTGGAAGATCGCGCTCCCGGCGAGCGGTTCGTGTGGCGGCGCCCCGCCGGCAATGCGCTATTATACCGTGACGCACACCGATACCTTGTCGGACATCGCCTGCCTCTACTATGCCGATTGCAACTACTGGCGTATCTACAACGCCAACCGCGGCAAGATCTGGAACGTCAACTACATCCTGCCGGGCACGGTCCTGCGCATTCCGTAGGCGCCCGCGGAGCCAACCCATCGCCAGCCGGACGGCGCACCTGCCGCCCGGCTGTTTTCTGTCTCAGGGGCCGGGGCGTCTTGTCATTGCGGGTTGGATCTGGTATCTTACCTCTGCGAAAGAGCGTGATCGGGGCCACAGCGAGCGAGAAGGAAGAGGGAGTGCCATGGCGCGGACCACCCAGCTATTCGAATTACAACAGGTCGATAGCCAGTCCGACGAACTACTCCGCCGGGCACTGGCGATCAAGCATGCCCTCGACGAAACGGATAGCCTGCGGGCGGCCCGCGAGCGCCACCAGGCGGCCCTGGCCGCGCTGGCCGTGGCCCAGGAGCGCCTGCGCGTGCTGAGCCACGAGGTGGACGAGATGAGCGCGCACCTGACTCTGCAAAGCAAGCGCCTCTACGACGGTTCGGTCAAGAACCCCAAGGAGCTGGTGGCGATTCAGCATGATGTCGCCACCACGAAAGAACTGCGCTCGGCCCGCGAAGATGTCATGCTGGAGGCGATGGATGCCGTGGACCAGGCGCAGGCGGCGGTCGATGCGGCGGCCCGCGACTTGGAGGTGGCCGAGACCGAGTGGCAGCGCAACCAGGAAGGCTTGCTCGAAGAAAAGGACTCGATTGACGGCCAACTGCGCGTGCTGCGCACGAAGCGCGAGAAGATGGTGGCCGGGATCGCCTGGGCCGACCTGCAACTGTACGAGAAGCTGCGCAAGGCCAAGCACGGGACGGCGATTGCCGGGCTGGAGCACGACGTTTGCCAGGCGTGCCGCGTCACCGTGCCCGCCGGGACGTTACGAACCGTCAAGCAGGGGCAGGAGTTTGTCTATTGCCCGTCCTGTGCGCGGGTGTTGCACCCCGGCGCCCGCGGGGAACTGGTGCGATGGTAAAAGGGGTGGGGCCACGCGAGATGGCCGCCATTGCCGCCGCGCAGGGCGCGGGCCAGGCCGCGCGCTTGTTGCGCCGTGGGGGCGGCACGGCCCTGCCCGGTCTGGTGGCCGAACGGGTGTCACCGCGCATCCTGCGCCGCCTGACGCGCCAGCTCCGGCGCGGGGTGATCATCGTCACCGGCACCAACGGCAAGACGACCACCAGCCGTATGCTGGGCGCGATTCTCGACGCGGCGGGCTGGCACGCCATTCATAACCGCTCCGGCTCCAACCTGGTGCGCGGGCTGATCGCCACGCTGGTGCAGGAAAGCAACCTCGGCGGCAACCTCCATGCCGACAGCGGCCTCTTTGAAGTGGACGAGGCGACGGTCCCTGCCGTGGTGGCTCAGGTGCGCCCGCGGCTCTTGCTGATCAACAACCTGTTCCGCGACCAGTTGGATCGCTACGGCGAGATCGACCATATCCATCGCCGCTGGCGCGAAACTCTGGCGACGCTCGACGGGCGCAGCACCGTGCTGTTGAACGCGGACGATCCGGCGGTGGCCGTGCTGGGGCGCAACCTGGCCGCGCAGGTGCGCTACTACGGCGTAGCGGATACCAGCCAGGCGCTGGCCGCCCTGCCCCATGCCGCCGACGCGATAGACTGCCCGGTGTGCGGGCACCGGCTTGACTACGGCGCCATCCTGCTCTCGCACCTGGGGCACTATCGCTGCCCAACCTGCGGCTTCGCCCGGCCCACCCCCGACATTGTGGCGGAAGCCGTGGCACTGGAGGGCACCGAGGCGACGCGCCTCACGGTGCGCGCGGGAGATCAGACGTTCCCGGTGGAACTGGCCGTGCCCGGCTTTTATAACGCTTACAACGGGCTGGGCGCCTGTGCCGCCGCGCTGACGCTGGGCTTGAGCGCGGATGTGATCCGGCGCGGGTTGGGCGGCTTCCGGGCGGCCTTTGGGCGCATCGAGCGCGTGGCCGCCGGGAGCAGCGGCAAGCACTTGCTGCTGGCCCTGGTCAAGAACCCGGTCGGCTTCAACGAAGTGCTGCGTATGCTCTTCCCGGCCCGGCGCGCCGGCACGCCGCTCGCCCCGCCCCGGCACTTGCTGATCATCATCAACGACCTGATCGCCGATGGGCGCGACGTGTCGTGGCTGTGGGATGTGGACTTCGAGGTGCTGGGCGAACCGGGCCGCGTGGAATCGGCCACCTGCGCCGGCATCCGCGCCACCGACATGGCGAACCGGTTGAAGTACGCCGGACTCGACCCGGCCCACATCCAGGTCGTCGAGGAGTTGGACGCCGCGCTGGAGGCGACGCTGGCCGCGTTGCCCGCGGGCGAGACGCTCTATGTGCTGCCCACCTATACGGCGATGCTCGACTTCCGCGCGCTGTTGCAGCGGCGGGGGTGGGTGAACCAGTTCTGGGAGCAATAGGGGCCGGGAGCTATTCTGTGAAAGACCAGGTCGTCGTCAAAGCGCCGGTACGGGTGGACTTCGCCGGGGGGCCATCCGATGTGGCGCCGTTCTGCACCGAGGAATGGGGCTACGTGGTCAACGCCGCCATCGACAAGTATGCCGTGGTACGCGTGGCCCGGCGCAGCGACGGTCAGGTGGTGCTGGCCTCCGCCGACCTGGGCATCCAGGAGACCTATCCCTCCATCGCCGCGCTGCGCCACGACACGCCTCTGCGCCTGCTGACCACCGCGATTGAGCTAACCGGCATCCGGCAGGGCATTGACGTGCGGGTGCAGACCGATGTGCCCGCCGGGTGCGGCCTGGGCGCGTCGGCGGCGGTGAGTGTGGCCCTGCTCTACGCGCTGCACGAGATCAGCGGCGAGGGCGTGCCCGCGGGCGCCGATCTGGCCCAGGCCGCCATCCGCCACGAGACAGGCAAGCTGCACAACGTGGGCGGCGGGCAGGACCAGTACGCCGCCACCTTCGGCGCGGTGCAGAGCTTTCGCTTCGCCGGCGGGGAGGTCGGGCGCCGCTACCTGGCCGTCTCGCCGGAGACGATCCGTGCTCTGGACGAGTCGCTGTTGCTCTGCCACAGCGGCACCTCGCGCATTTCCGGCGCGGTGCTCGACAGCGTGATGCGCCGCTATAGCGCGGGCGATGCCGCCGTCACGGGGCATCTGCGCCGCCTGCGCGAGATCGCCGCCGCCATCGAGACGATGCTGGAGGCGGGCGATCTCGCCGAACTGGGGCCGCACCTGACTGAAGCCTGGCACGCCTTTCGGGCGCTGCACCCGTCCGTTTCCACTTCACGCATAGAACAGGTGATGGCCGTGGCGGCGGCGCATGGCGCCACGGGCGGCAAGGCCACCGGCGCGGGCGGTGGCGGCTGTGTGCTGCTGGCCTGCGCGCCCGGCACGCGCGATGCCGTGACGGCGGCGCTGCATGAGGCGGGCTTCACCACGATCCCCTTCCACATTACCCGCCAGGGCGTCCATATCGTGACCGAGCGCCCGTCGGACCAGGAGTAGCGGCGCGCCGCCGAGGTATCTACGCTTATGGATCTGCACATCAACTTCCTTTACCCCGACCTGATGAACATCTACGGCGACCGGGGCAACATCATCGCCATGCAGCGCCGCGCCGAGTGGCGGGGCATCACGGTTTACGTCCACACCACGACCATCGGCGAAGAACTTGACATAACCCGCGACGACTTCTACTTCTTCGGTGGCGGGCAGGATCGCCAGCAGATCAGCGTGGCGCGCGATCTACAGGGAACCAAGGGCGCGCAGTTGCGCGAGGCCGTCGAGAACGGCGCGGCCCTGCTGAGCGTCTGCGGCGGCTATGAGTTGTTGCAGCACTACTACCGCCCGGCGGATGGGCAGGAACTGCCGGGGACGGGCCTGTTCGACGCCTATTCGACGGCGGGGGATACCCGCTTTATCGGCAACGTGGTGGTCGAGACCGATTTTGTGGGCGAACTGGTCGGCTTCGAGAACCACAGCGGGCTGACCTTCCTCAACCCCGGCTGCCGCCCGCTGGGCCGCAACATCGTCGGCTACGGCAACAACGGCCGCGACGGGCAGGAGGGCGCGATCTACAAGACGGCCTACGGCTGCTGGATCCACGGTTCGCTGCTGCCGAAGAACCCGCGGTTCACCGACTACCTGCTGCGCCTGGCCTTGCGCCGCCGCTACGGCGACGTGGACCTGGCTCCCCTGGACGAGACGGTAGAGCAGTCGGCCCACGCGACCGCCGTGCGCCGCGCCCACGCCACGCGGTGATGCCTTGATGCAGATTCGCTTTGCAACGCTCGATACCTGCGCCGAGTCCGGCGGCACCGTCGTGGTCATCGACGTAATCCGCGCCATGACCACGGCGGCCTATGCCTTCGCAGCAGGCGTGCGCGATATTGTGCCCGCCGGCACGGTGGACGAAGCACTGGCCTTGCGTGATCGCTTTCCTGGCGCCCTGGTGATGGGCGAAGTGGGCGGCTTGCCCGTGCCGGGCTTCGATTTCGGCAACTCGCCTGCGGCGCTGATCGGGCGCGATCTGCGGGGCAAGCGCCTGATCCAGCGCACCAGCGCGGGCACGCAAGGGCTGGTGCGCAGCGCGCGGGCCGATCTGCTGCTGGGCGGCAATTTCGTCTGCGCCGCCGCGACGGCGCGCTATCTCCAGGCGCGGGGCGCGAGCGAAGTGACGCTGGTGAAGACAGGGCAGGAGGACGAAGATCAGGCGTGCGCGGAGTACCTGGCCGCGTTGCTACAGGATGAACGCCCGCCCGTGGCCGCGCTGCTGGCGCGCACGCACGACGCCGGGTTAATGCGGATGCGTGACGCGGGGTTTGGCGCGAACTTCACGGAGGCTGAGCGCATTGAATTCGTGGCCGACCTGACCTGCTGCACCGCGCTGGATCGCTTCGAATTCGTCCTGCGGGTCGAGCGGCGGGCCGATTTACTGGTGATGGCGCCGGTGCCCGTGGAGGCGCGATGAGTATTCAGGCCATTATCTTCGATATGGACGGCGTGCTGATCGACAGTGAGCCGCTGCACCACGCGGCCATGAATGCCGTGCTGGCGCCGCTGCACCACCGTGTGGACGACGCGGAGTATCGCATCTACATTGGCGCCAGTGCGGCTTACACCTGGGAGCAGATCGCGGCGGCCCACCGGTTGCCCGACCCGCCCGCCGCATACATGGCCCGCTATGACGAGGCGGTGTGCGCGGTCGTCGCGGAGCAGGGCGTGCCGATGCCCGGTCTGCTGCCGCTGCTGGCCGATCTGCGGGCGGCGGGGGTGCCCCTGGCCGTGGCGTCCAGTTCGGCGGCGCGCTGGGTGGAGGTGACGCTGGGCTGTATCGGCGTGCGCGACTACTTCGCCGTGGTGGTGAGTGGCGAGCAGGTGGCGCACAGCAAGCCCGCGCCCGATATTTTCCTGCGCGCCGCGAGCCTGCTGGGTGTGACTCCGTCCGGTTGCCTGGTGATCGAGGACTCGGCGCGGGGGTTGGAGGCGGCCCGCGCCGCCGGGATGTTCGCCGTCGCGCTCCAGGTGGCGCCGCTGCCGCCCGGCACGCCCCCGCTCGCCGCCGATCTCCTTGTCGCCTCGTTGCCGGAGTTCCATGCCTGGTGGCAGGAGCGCAATCAGCAATCAGCCGTCAGCGATCAGGAGACGGATGCAGACGGGTGAAGGCCGCGGCCGGCGGCATCGTTGATTATGGCAGCTGAAAAGGCGCTAGCTGACGGCTGACGGCTTACACGGGAGACCTACTCATGCCTGAGATTGAGACAGCGCGCTTGCGATTGCGGCTGTTCCGGCGCGAGGATGTGGACGCGCTGGCGGCGATATTCAGCAAGCCTGCGGTCATGCGCTTCTTGCCCGGTAGGCAACCGATCCCGCGCGAACGCATCCCCGCGGGCATCGAGCGGCGAATCAGCGATTGGGAGACGCGGGGCTTCGGCCTGTTCGCGCTGGAGGATAAGGCGACCGGCGCGCTGATCGGGCAGGCCGGGCTGTTCCCGCTGGAGGATACGGACGATGTCGAGGTGGCCTATCTGCTCGACGAACCGTACTGGGGCCAGGGCCTGGCGACGGAGGCGGCGCGCGCCTGCTTGCGCTTCGGCTTCGAGACCCTGCACCTGCCACGCATCGTCGCCGTGGCCGTCCCCGCCAACCGCGCCTCGACCCGCGTCATGGAAAAGCTGGGCATGGAATACCAGGGTCCGGCCCATCACTACGGCCTCGACGTAGCCCGCTACGCCATCACCCGCCATGCCTACGAAGTGCTGAGTGCTGAGTGCTGAGTGGAGACAAGGGCCGAGTAAGTGCGCCTAACAAAACCGCGACGCACCTAGGCGAGAAAGCAGAATGGTTGCGCGCCCTGGGATCGAGTCGCAGGAGCGCCTAGGGCGCCACCGGTTGCTCCGCAGGCGGTGAACGCTTCAGCCGAGTTCCTCGGCCAGCGCGACGATGATGCCCGCCGGGCCGCGCATGTAGCAGAGCCGGTACTGGTCCTCGTACTGGGCCACCTCGCCGATGAGTTCGGCGCCGTGGGCGCGCAGGCGCGCGACAGTGTCGTCGACGCTGTCGACGGTAAACATGACGCTCCGCAGGCCCAGCGTGTTCGGCGGGGCGATCGCCGGGTCGCTCCCGACCAGTGGGGGATGGCGAAACTTCGTCAGCTCCAGCTGCCCGTGCCCATCGGGGGTCTGCATCATCACGATGTCGACTTGGACCCGTTCGATCCCGTTGACGCGGTCCACCCACGGGCCCTCGACCAGCATCGCGTCTTCGCGCGTCATGCCGAGCGCGGTGAAAAACGCGATCGCGGCGGCCAGGTCGTCGACGACGACGCTGATGTGGTCCAATCTCTTGATCGTCATGGCCCTAGTATAGCCGAGGCCGTGCGCGGCGGTCAAGGCCGACCGTGCTCGCGAGTGGGACGTGGGTAGCCGCGGAAACGCCGGGAGAGGAGGGCGCCGCCAAGCGGCAAGATGGCCCGCTGGATGTCAGCCCGGTGCTCATAGAGGATCTTCAGGCGCCGGAAGCGCTTGAGCCAGGAGCGCGTCCGGTCGACCACCCACCGGTAGCGTCTCAGGCGGTTCGTGGGCGCGACACCACAGCGGGCGCTGCGGGGGATGATGCGGCGCTTGCGCAGGGCCAGACGGTGGTGACGGTAGTCGTAGCCCTGGTCGGCAGGGAGCTTGTGCGATCGGCGCCGGGGCCTGCCGCGCGTCTTGGCGCGGATGGGCTCGATGGCGGCGACGGTGGCGACCATCATCTTCGAATCGTGCACGTTCGCGGCGCTCACCCGGACCGCGAGCGGGATGCCGTGCGCGTCGACCACAAGATGGCGCTTCGCGCCCTGTTTGCCGCGATCCGCTGGGTTCTTGCCCGTTTCTTGGCCCCCGGGGCAGGCACCACGGCGGAGTCCAGCGCGGCCCGGTCCCGGTCGATGCGATTTCTGCTTCCTTGGCTGCTTACGCGACGGTTTTGTTAGGCGTACAAAGGAGCGACGAGTGGCGAATGATCTGACCCTCGGTCACTCAATTTCCACTGAACACTGACCCCCGCCCACTGACCACTCGTCGTACTCAGCCCTCAGCACTCCGTCCGATAGGCATGTTTCTTGCTCACAAGGCGGCACCAGGGCCAGTGGCGCGGGCACCGCTTGCGGGCGACCTTCCGCGGATGGCACTGGCCGGAGACGGCACCTGCCTAACTGAACGAGGAGGTTCCAAATGCGGGTTGAGAAAGAACTGGTGGTCAATGCCCCAGTCAGTACCGTGTATGCCCTGTGGACGGATTTTGAAAACTTTCCGCGCTTCATGAGCCATGTGGAGTCGGTCACGAAGGTGAG
>JAICKM010000107.1 GCA_025927935.1 Chloroflexia bacterium
GTCACCACACTGCACCCATCGGTCCCCTTGAAGATCTCATCCGGCTGTAGCCCGCAAAAGTCGGCCACGGTTGCCAGCACCAGTTGTTGCACCGGGTGCTCCGGCTCCTGGTAGCCGTGCGGGTCCCAGCCGTAGAACGCGCAGAGTGTCAGCATCCCCGCGTGCTTGCCCGAACAGTTATTGTGGATCGGCTCAGGCGTGCCCCCGGCGGCGGCCAATTCCGCCGCCGCTCGCTTATCGTAGGGCGGGTGGGCGCCGCAGGCCAGTAGATCGGCGCCCATGCCGATCTTGTGCAGGATCGAATCGACCGTCGCGACGTGGATATCCTCGCCGCCGTGCGAGCCGCAGATGACGGCGATCTCGGCGGGCGTTAGGCCATAGCGATCCGCCGCCCCCGACTCGACCACCGGCACCGTCTGGATTGGCTTGGAGGCCGAGCGATAGTAGCTCACATGGCTCGGTTCGCCCGCCGACGCCAGCAGCGTGCCCTTCGGGTCCACCACCGCCGCCGACCCATAATGGATCGACTCGACGAGGGGGCCGCGAATATATTCGACAAAAGGTTCGGGAAGCATGGACAACTCCTCCTTGAGTTGGGACCAGTTCATCAGCAGATCGCGTTGCGCCGGGCGCAACTCACCGCCCATTATATACCGCGGGATGCTCCCTTGGCGAGTGCCACGGTGTGCCGCTCATGGCGCGCATCCCGGTTGCGTCTGTAGCCAGGCCACGGCGGCCCGCAGGACCGGGTCGGCATCCGTGCCTATCGTCTGCGGCTCGGGATTGGCGACGAGTTGATCCGGCGCGATTCGCTCCGTCAACCCGTAGACATGGCCGGTGCGGTCGGCCTCCAGCGCCGTGGTCAGGATAATGGCGGCGCCGTCGCTGAGATAGTGGGTGGTGTTCCCGGTGGGAACGCCTGCCGTCGCCGCCCCAAAGCTCCGGCTCCCGGCCCGCCCACGGAAGGAGATCGCTATCGCCTCCCCGGCGCTCGCGGTGTCCCGGCTGGTCAGGACGGCCACAGGTGGGAATGGCTGCTTGAGCATGTACGGCGTGGTTAGGACCGCCGTATAAGTGCCGTGGCGATAAACGCCCTGGCGATAGGACCACGGCACGGGCGGACCTTTCGCCGGGATCGATGCGCCTGCCTCGCCGTCGCCCAGGACCGGGCCGGCGCCCAGGACCATCGGATCGAGGGCGCCGCCCTGATTGTGTTGCAGATCCACCACCCAGGCACAGGTGGGAGTCCGGTCGATAGCCCGGATAAGCTGTTGCATAATGGCGGCGTATTCGTCGTTAATCCCCGGCGCCGGGCCGCTGGGCAGCGCGATATAGCCGATATTGCCGGCCAGCCGCCGCCCCTGCGGCATGTGTTTGGCGTCTACCGCATCATGGGTGATCTGCGTCGTGATCGGTTGTGGCACGCCCGCCCGCTTCAGGGTTAATGCCACCGTGGCTCCTGTATAGAGGGCAGTGAAGAACGCACCGGCATCAAGGGGGCGGGCGGGTGTGCCGTTGATCGCCGTCACGGTGTCGCCCTGGTGGATCCCGGCGCGATCTGCCGGGCTGTGCGGTTGCACCGTCTGTACCACCTGATCGGCATAATCCACCAGCAGGCCGATGCTCAGGTCTTGCTGCGTCGGGAACCGGCTTGCTTCTTGGGGATCGACAAAGCGGCTATGCTGGTCGCCGAGCCGGTACAGGGCCACTGCAATCGCGTCATAGGTGTCGGCGGGCGATTGGGCGTGGGCGGTGGCCTTGAACGCCTCGGCGCGGATCGCGGTCCAATCCACCTGATCCCGCTGGATTGAGTTTTCTTGCATGTATGCCAGCGCCGCCTCCAGATACGCCTGGGCGGCGGGGGACATCGCAGCCGTGGTGAGGGCCGGGCTAGACGCATTGGCCGTTGTGCTGGTCGGAGCAGCAGGCGGAGATGGTGGGTTGGTGGGTGCGCCAGGGGTAGGGCTGCCCGCCGGGGCGAAGTCACAGGCGGTGAGCACCAGGAGCAAGGTGAGCAGGGCCAGGCGGCGACGAAGGATGGGCATGGATCTGGCCGGCGGGGCACCTCTAGCGTGAAGGGCGCGGCGCGTGCTCCTTTCTGCCGGAAAATCGACAGGCGCGGAATTTGCGTTCCGCGCCTGTCGATATGCGATGATTATGCGGCTCAGGACGCCCGGCGATCCGAGGGGCCGGCCTGCGGCATGGTCAGCGGGTGGGTGACGCGCGGCGGTGGGCCGCCCGTGCGCTGGGCATGGCCGCTCACGCCCAGCCGGCTCAGCACGACGGCGCCCAGGCCGATAAAGCCCAGGAAGTAGCTGACCGGCCAGCCGATCCAGGCCACGGTGCTGGTCAGCAACGCGCAGGCCAGCGCCACGACGCCCAGCCCGGTGATAGCCGTGACCAGCAGCGAGTTCCGCGCGGCGGGCAACCGCCCCGACTCGGCCAGGCGGCGACCGGCCCACAGCCCCACAACCACCGCGCCATAAAGCCAGCCCACGCCGACCGCCAGCCAGAGCACCGGGATCAGAACGATGCCGACGATGGTGATGGCGAGGATCACCGACAGGAGGCCAGCCACCGGCAGGATCAGCACCCCGGTCAGCACGCCGACACCCAGCGCCGCCCAGGGTGTCGTTTCCAGCACCGTGACTACCCGGCCGGTTTGCCGCGGCCAGGCCAGCACGGCCAGCGTGCCTACGGTGACAAACACCACCCCCAACACCAGATTTGCCAGCAGCCGCAGGACAAAGCTCAGCACGGCACTAACCGGGTCCCGTCCGGCGGCAGGGTGTTGCTCGCTATGGACATGCCCGCCTACCTGGGCTTTGCTATCCTGCTCGATGGTGCCGTTAAGCGCCGTCACATCGTTGCCCACCACCGCCGTATCGGCCAGGGTGATGTTGCCGTTGAGCGCCTTTACGTCGTGCCCCACGTGCCCGGCGATGACAATGTCGCCGCTCAACACCGTGACGTCGTGCTTCACCTCGGCGCCATCCGGTATCACGGCCTTGCCGGAGACCACGTAGACATCATGCTCGATGACCTCGGTCGAGGTCAGGACGAGGTTACCCTCGGGCACGATGCGGTCGCCCTCCCCGGCGGGCGGTACCGGTAATACCGGCTGCGCCTGGGCGACGCTGCTCTCCTGTTGCCAGGCCACCGCGGCACCGAGGAACAGCGCCACCACCAGCAGCGGTAATAAGAGCGAGTGGCGTCGGGCGCGCCGCGACGGCGATCTCATGCCCGTACCTCCCGGTTTCCGGCGCGGCGCGCAAACGCCGCGACGATCCGCCACCAGACCGCGGCCAACCCGCCCACGATCAGCGTCGCCAATGTAATCATCCACGGATCGATCTGGCTCAACACAGTCGTTACCAGGCCCCAGACGGAGCTGGCCCAGGTCTGGAGCGCCGGGTCGTTGGCGCCCGTGAGTAGGTTGGGCAGGTCGGCCGGTACGAGAGCGCCCAGGCCGGTGTTCCCCAACGCGCTGGTCAGCACCAGCAGCAGCACCGAGAGGATGCCGGCCAGGCTGATCCCCCCTAAGTAAACGCCCATGCGGGCATTGCGTAACGGGTGGAAATGCTGCAAGAAGCCGGCCAGGCCCGTGCGTGGGGGGGCGGCAGCGGCCACACCCATTGGCACCGGCACCAGATGTCCGGTGATCCCGGCGGGACTATTCAATTTTACGGTGCGCCGGCCGCCCTCGATTTGCAGGCGTTCGCGTTCCCACAGTTGGGGACGGACCACCGGCGTCGCGGCGACGCGGGTCATCACGCGGGCCGCAAAGTCGGGCGGCGGCTGCACCGGGCGGCGGGCACCCACCCGCAGCAAACTATCGGCTTCGCGCAGGGCGGCCCATTGCGCCGTGCAGGCGGGGCAGGTCTGGAGATGCTTCTCCAGATCGGTAACGTCCGGCGGCTCGAGCAACCCGTCGAGCCGCAGGGACATCAGTTCAACTGATGCTCGGCAGGACATTCGCGGGGGCTCCTTTCGTACGAATTTCATCGGCGAGCATCTTGCGCGCGCGATGGAGTTGAGTCTTCACGGCACTTTCCGACAGCCCGGTCATTTCGGCGATCTCCAGATACGAGAGATCGCGGAAGTAGCGCAGCACCGTCACCAGCCGGTATTTAGCCGGCAGCGTGTTGAGGAGCGCCCGCACGGCGATCCGTTGTTCGGTCTCGATCGTGCTTTCCTCGGGCTGCGGTTCGGGGCTATGGGCCCAGATTTCGACGCTATCCAACGGCACCACGGTCGCCCGGCGCCGGCGCAGCACGTCGATTGCGTGATGCGAGGCAATCGACAGCAGCCAGGTCGAGAACTTCCGTTCGCGCTGGAATGTATGTAGCTGGCTCCAGGCCCGGATAAACACTTCCTGGGCCGCGTCTTCGGCTTCAGCCGCGCTGCCCAGCATACGATAACATAAGTTATATACGGCCGTCTGATAACGCTCGACGATACAGGCAAAGGCGGACTGATCGCCGGCTAGCGCGCGGTCGATCCAGACCCGTTCCTCCGCCTGCGCGGTTTGTTCCGCGGCCGTGGGCAAGGCAGCGGGGTACCCGGCAGCCGCCGGCCCCACTTGCGCTGATGGGTACGTGATAGCTATAGACATATCCTCATCGCCTGTCTTGTGATTGGTCAACGGGACGCCCCCTTCATCCATCGAGGCGTTTCCTTTCATCACCCTCACCCATCCTTACGCAATAATGCTTGCTGGGGTTACAAAGCAAATGCATCCTTGAGAATCGAATCCTTATGAATCGATTCTACGCAAATGCATCCTTGAGAATCGAATCCCTATAAATCGATTCTACCACACGTGGGAAGCGGCTCCATGCCGGGGCCGGCTTGCCGACGGCCGGGCCGAGTCGCGGCAGTACGATGGAGGGCGCCTAACGGCGTCGCGGGGAGCGGCGCCAGGCGCGGGTAAAGGAAACCAGCGAGAGGAACCAGACCACGCCCAGGCCGCCCATCAGCGGCACCATCGGGCGATAGGCTTTAGGCGCTTCACCTTGAATCAAGACATACGTATCTGGCGCCACGGGGTCGTTCAGGGCGGTAATCAGCACTTTCTCGGCGTCCGCGGCGTAGGGCGCCGCAGCAAAGCGCACGATCCGTCCAACAAATGCCCCTCCGTCAGACCCGCTGTCGCTGCCGGGAGCCGGGGTGCCGGTCGTCGCAGGCACATCGTCGGTCAGAATGAAGAGCTTGATCGAGCCTTCTTTATCGGTATAGCCGCGCACCGGCACCCAGTACATCGTCTGTCCGTCGCGGTGCAGGGCCACGGCGTGATCCAATTCGGCTTGTGCGCGCAGCACCGCGAAGCGCCCATCCAGCGATTGCTTGGAGAGCGATTGCCGGCCGTAAATGGCGTGGGGTGTATCATCTTGCAGAGCATACGAAGCGGGTCCGGAAAAGCCCAGGATCAGCGCCGTGGTCACCAGCAACACCAATCCGCGCAATATTAATCGCCATTTCCGGCTTTCCAGAATCATGCCCGCTCCTCCCTGGTTGCTGGGACGTACTCCCAGCAAATATCATACCATATTGCGCCGCCTGATCGCTCAGTCGTTAGGCGGACTTTGGGCCGATTTTCGGGGTGGCGAAACGGAATCTTTGTCATTTCTCGACAAACATGCATATATCTCTTGACAAAGAATGAACACTATGCTATTATAAGCAAGTAGGCAACGCCGGGGCGCCCAGACAACCGGCAGTTTTGCTCTGTCGGGCGCCCAATTATCTAATACGACCGTGGCCTCGCGCCCGGTTTGCCCGCTATCCGTGCCGGGCAGGGTCTCATCCCCGGTTGAGTTCCCTGCCTGGCTCCTTTTATAGCCGTCAGTGGTCGGTGGTCAGTGGTCAGCGTTATGCCTGTCGCACCGCTGCGCGATCAGTAGTCAGCCGCCGGCTGCCCAACATTACTCCCACTACACAGCTTCCCATTAACTGCTCCTCACCTCGTACTGGCCAGTGACCATTCGTCACTCGTCTCCACTCGGCACTCAGCACTGCGTTCCGCTTTGCCGCCGCTAGGAGGCTCGTGTATAATGAAGGCGTGTCGTGGTCGGGCACAGCGGCCTTATCCGGAACCGGCTAGGAGAGGAGGCGCGTCTTGCAACAGGACGACTACGAAGAACCGTTTGGCTGGTGGGGATGGCATTGGCAGCCGCCGCAGCCCCTCTCGGTGGTGCAGTTGCTCGAAGCCCGCAGCTTCGACGCGGCGACCCTGGGACTCATCTGGGCCTTGATGGCCCGCCGCGCCTCGGTCATCGTCGGGGCCGAGCCGCCCATGGCCGGCAAGACCACCACCCTGACCGCGCTGCTCGATTTCTTGCCGCCGGGCACCACGCGCCTCTATATGCACGGCCATTATGAGACCTTTGAGTTCGTCAATGAGGCGGCGACGGAGCCGCGGACGTGCTACTTGCTGGCGAACGAGATGAGCGACCACCTGGCGATCTACTTTTGGGGCGCGCGCATCGGTCGCCTGTTCAGCTTGCTGCCGCAGGGCTATGCCTTCGGCTCAACCATGCACGCCGAGACTGTCGAGGAGGTGCTGGATATCCTGAGCGCGCCGCCGCTCAACGTGCCTCCCCGGCTCTTGCCGGGCCTGAACCTGGTCATTAATCTGGTGCTGCTAACCCAGGGCGGCCGCTATCGCCGGCGCTGCGCGGCCGTCCACCTGGTGCTGCCGGGCGAGGGACCGCAGGGCGTCAACACGTACTGCCTGGCCCGCTGGGATGCCGAAGCCGATCACCTGGTCCATGCCTGGACCGAACCCGCCACGCTCGATGCCCTGGCCCGCTGGACCGGGATGCCTCCCGCGCTGCTCACCGCCGAGCTAGCCGAGCGCACCGCATATTTACGCGGTCTGCAAGAGGGTGAGCAGACCGATATCCCCACTGTCCGGCGGCGCCTCGCGGCCTTTGCCCAGGCGAGTTCCACCGCCACGCCGGAAGCGGAACACAAATCTGACATCGTGTCCTGAGCGTTATCTTTCCTGTATTATCGGCCCACACGACAATCCGCTTATTGCATCGCTACGCCGGAAACCTTTCCCGTCCGGTGCATGACTAGGAAAGCACGGAGCATGTATACAACGACTAAGCCTCAGACTGTCGGCGAACTGCGCAGCAGTGAGTATCAAGTGCTGCCGGTGAAAGAGGAAATGCGGAAGAACCTCGTCGCCCGCTTGCAGCAGAACGAACCGCTCTTCCCCGGCATCATCGGCTATGAGCAGACGGTGATTCCGCAGATCGAGAACGCCATCCTGTCGGGCCAGGACATCATCTTCCTGGGCGAGCGCGGCCAGGCCAAGACCCGCATCGCGCGCAGCCTGATCAATCTGCTCGACGATGAAGTGCCCGTCGTGGCCGGCTGCGAGATCAACGATAACCCGTTCGACCCGACCTGCGCCCGCTGCCGCGAGATGGCCGCCGAACTGGGCGACAAGCTGCCCATCGCCTGGATGAGCCGCGAAGCCCGCTACGGCGAAAAGCTCGCCACACCCGATATCACCATCGCCGACCTCATCGGCGAGATCGACCCGATTAAAGTAGCCGAGGGCCGTTACCTGTCCGACGAGCAGACGATCCACTACGGCCTGGTGCCGCGCACCAACCGGGGCATCTTCGTCATCAACGAGCTGCCCGACCTGGCCGAGCGCATCCAGGTGGGCCTGTTGAACATCCTGGAAGAGCGCGACGTGCAGATCCGCGGCCACAAGGTCCGCCTGCCGCTCGATGTCTATCTGGTCGCCAGCGCCAACCCGGAAGACTACACCAACCGCGGGCGCATCATCACCCCGCTCAAGGATCGCGTCGGCTCCCAGATCCGCACACACTACCCGCGCACCATCGAGCAGGAGATCTCGATCATGGAGCAGGAGCGCACCCACTACAAGATCCAGGGTGTGGAACTGACGATCCCGGAGTATATGAAAGAGATCGTGGCCGAACTGACCCACCTAGCGCGCAAGCATCCGGATATAAGCCAGCGTTCCGGCGTATCGGTGCGTGTGAGCGTGTCGAACTACGAGAACCTGTTGAGCAATGCCGTCAAGCGCGCCATCCGCCTCGGCGAAAAGCAGGCCGCGCCGCGCGTCAGCGATCTCGACGCCCTGGTGACGTCGACCGCCGGCAAGATCGAGATCGAGGCTGTCGGCGATGCCCGCGAGGACAAGGTGATCACCAAGTTGCTGCAAGGGGCGGTCAGCGCCGTGTTCAATCGCCATTTCACCGTGCAGGAGTTCGACGATCTGCTGACCCGCTTCCACAACGGCATGAACCTCGAAGTCTCCGATAACATGCCGTCGATGGAGTATGTCCACCAGGCCAGCGAGGTCAAGGCGCTGAAGAACGCCGTCGCCAAGTTGGGCGCGCAGGGCAACCCGGCCGTCGCCGCGTCGGCTGTCGAATTCGTGTTGGAAGGCTTGCACCTGAACCGCCGCCTGAACAAGGATCGCTCGGCGGGCGGCGTGCGCTATCATCGCTAAGCGCCCTGGCGGAGGGCCGCGCGCCGCCGGATGGTGTTTGTTGCGCGGCCCGCGGCGGCCAGGTGATCCGCGCGGCTTGACCCACACGCCGCGCGGGCGCGCCGGGATTTTCTCTCGTTAAGAAAGAGGCAGCCAATGCCTAATTATTTCGTCTACCGAGATTGGGACGGCACCCAGCAGATCATGCCGTTCGACGCCGACGCGGTCATGGAGGCCATCTCCGACGACCTGCTGGCCGACGGCGATCTGCGCCGCGCTCTGCGCCGCCTCATGCAAAGCGGCTACCAGACGCGCGACAACCGCCGCATGATGGGCCTGCGCGACCTGATGGACCGCCTGCGCCAGCGCCGCCAGCAGATGCTCAAGCGCCATGATATGAACAGCATCATGGACGACATCGCCAAGCAACTGGACTCGATTATCCAGCAGGAGCGCGAGGATATCCAGAAGCGGCTGGACGAGAGCCACACCCAGATGCAGCAGCAGCAAGCCGAAGGCTCCGCGCCGCCCAACGCCGAGCAGTTGCAGAAGATGCTCGACAACATGGCCGCCAAGCATCAGCAGCAACTCGACAGCCTGCCGGAGAGTCCGGCGGGCCGGATCAAGGAACTGCAAGACTACGACTTCATGAGTCCGGCGGCGCGCGAGCAGTTCCAGCAGTTGCTCGCCCAGTTGCAACAGCAGGTGCTCAACCAGACGTTCAAGGGCCTCAAGGGGTCGATGCAGGGCATGACGCCGGAGCAGCGCGCCGAATTGCGCAACATGATGCACGACCTGAACCAGATGTTGCGCGACCGGGCCGAGGGGCGGGAGCCGCACTTCAAAGAGTTCATGGAGCAGTACGGCCACTACTTCCCCAAGGGCATCGAGAACCTGGACCAGCTTATGGAGCACCTGGCCCAGCAGATGCAGGCCATGGAATCGCTCATGCAGAGCATGAGCGCCGAGCAGCGCGCTGAGTTAGAGAGCCTGATGGAAGGGCTGATGCAGGACGAGCAGTTGCAGGCTGAAATGGCCGAACTGGCCGCCAACTTGCAGGGCATGATGCCCTACGAAGGCGAGCGCTATCCCTTCTCCGGCGACGAGCCTGTGACCCTCAGCGAGGCGATGCGCATGATGGAGCAGCTTCAAGAGATGGAAGAGTTGGAGAAGCAGCTTGACGCCGCCCGCTACGGCAACAACGTGGACAATGTCGACGCCCAGAAGATGAGTGAACTCGTCGGCGCGGAAGAGGGTCAGGCCCTCCAGCAGTTGCAGGAACTGGCGCGTATGCTGGAGGAAGAGGGCTACCTCGAAAACAACGGCGGCAAGATGACCCTGACGCCGCGCGGCATCCGCAAGATCGGCCAGAAGGCGTTGCAGGACATCTTCCAGTACCTCAAGCGCGACGCCTTCGGCAAGCACGCCACCAACCTGCGCGGGCGCGGCGGCGAGCGCACCGACGACAGCAAGGAGTACGAGTTCGGCGATCCCTTCTACCTGGACCTGCAAGCTACGCTGATGAACGCCGTCGAGCGCGACGGCCCCGGCGCGCCCGTCCGCATCAACCCAAGCGACTTCGAGGTCTATCGCACGGAGATGCAGACGCAGAGCGCCACCGTGCTGATGCTCGACATGAGCCGCTCGATGTTGCTGCGCGGCTGCTATCTGGCGGCTAAGAAGGTGGCCCTGGCGCTCAACCACCTGATCCGCACGCAGTTCCCGCGCGACACGATCTACATCGTCGGCTTCTCGGCCTATGCGCGCGAGCTAAAGGCCGAGCAGTTGCCGCAGTTGGACTGGAGTGAGTACGAGTACGGCACCAACCTGCACCACGCGCTGCTGCTGGCCCGTACCCTGCTGGCCCGCCACAAGACGCCCAACAAGCAGATCATCGTCATCACCGACGGCGAGCCGACGGCGCACCTGGAGCAGGGCCAGTCCTACTTCAACTACCCGCCAAGCTGGCGCACGATCCAGGAGACGTTGCGCGAGGTGACGCGCTGCACCCGCGACCGCATCGTGATCAACACCTTCATGCTGGAGCGCACTTACGACCTGACCGAGTTCGTCAACCAGATGACGGCGATCAACAAAGGGCGCGCCTTCTACGCCACGCCGGAGGCGCTGGGCGAGTATATCCTCGTGGATTACGTAAACAGCAAGCGCAAGCGTATCAAGTGATCCCGAACCCGCGCAACATTCTGCTGACCTGTCTGCTGGGCGCCGCTCTCATCGGTTGTGAGGACGGCGCCCCGCCGACAGCGACGGCTGTCGTCCCCACCGCGCCCCCCACGGCGGTTGTCGCTGGCCCCACGCCCACGGTCGCGGCCCTCAGCACGCCCACGGAGGCGCCGGCCCTGACCACGCCCACCGGTCCCGCGGCCACGGCGACGGGTGGTTTACCGCTGGCGACGCCCGACGCCGGAGTGCTGACCTCGCCGGCTGCCGGCAGCCCGACTCCTGCCACGCTGCACACCACCAGCGGGCTGGTCTATGTAAGCAACGGCGATCTCAGCTTCTACGACGCCGACCACCAGGAGACGCGGGCGCTGGTCGAGGTGGCCCACAACCCGCCCGCCCCGCAGCGCATCACCGCCTTCGCCGTCGCGCCCACCGGCGACCGGCTGGCCTACCTGCTGACCGAGCAGCGCACCACCGGCGGCGCCTGCCGCGCCGATACCCAACTCTGGCTGCTGGATCTGAACAACATCAACAACCGCCGCCAACTGGCGCCGTCCGTGCTGGCCGAGGACTGTAACGAGCGGGCGCGCAGCGGCGTGGTCCAGCAGGGCCTGGCCTTCGCCCCCGACGGCGGGCGCCTGGCCTACCTGGCCGGGCGGGCCAACGATGGGCCGATTGACCTCTGGACGGTGAACAGCGACCCCGCCGCCGATGCCGCGCCCCAGCGGCTTGCTGCGCCCGAAGCCGGGCTGCTGCTCAATCCCGCCTGGGCGCCCGACGGCAAGTCCATCGCCTTCCTGGTGGCCGCCGACCTGGGCACCAACGGCAGCTACGATGCCGATTTGACCGTGCTGCCCGTGCCCGCAGGCGAGAACACCCAGCCGCACACCGTCGCGCAGGGCCATAGCCTGCCCGGCGGACACCTGGCGCTGCCGCCCTTCGACCTGACCTGGCTCGACCCGCATACATTGGCCTTCCAGGCATGGAACCCTGCCCGCGGCCCGGACGGCGGCTGGGTGGTTAATACCGCCGGCACCGCCGGGCCGCAGGAGATCGATCGGGGTCAGGCCGGACTGGGCGCCTGGAGTCCGCCCGGTGCGGGCGGCGCCCGCTGGTACGCCTACCGGGTGGCGGGCAGCGGCCTGGCCCTTACCTCCGGCGCCGCCGCGACCGGCGCCTTGCTGGCCCAGGTGCCCGAAGCTGGCCCCAACGGCGCCGTCCCGCCGATCTGGTCCGCCGATGCCGGTGCGGTCGCCTTCAGCACCAGCGACGGCCGCCTGCTGATCGCCGACCGGGTCGCGCCGGGCGCGCCGGCGGTCGCTGCCCTGCCCCAGGTGCTGCATGCCGCCTGGAGCGCCACACCCGATGCGCCCCCGCTGCTGGCCGCCGTCACCTCCGACGGCAAAACGCTGACCGTGTTCGACCGGCACGGTCAGCCGCTCTATACACAGACGCTGACTAAAGTCACCGGCGCGCCGCAGGAGATCGTCTGGGAGCCGGCGCCCGCCGGGGCGGATACCCAACGGCTGGCGGTCCGCTATGCCGGTGGCCCGAATGATGCCACGCCGTTCGTGCTGTTCACCTTCAGCCGCACGCAGCGTGGCCCCGGCCCCCAGGCCCTCGCCCCGGTGGATGACGACTCGGCGCTGCAATGGATCACGCTCGGCCCGCTACCGGAGCCGTAGGCGGATGCCGGATGTATAATCAGGATGATTCGAGTAGTCGCCCATGATAATCTTGCTTGTAGGGGCCGGTTTCAAACCGGCCTTGCCGCTCATCAGAATTATTGCGATGAACTACTGACAGACTTAGAAGGCATGAGGATCACGGCATGAAGGCATATGAGTTCCCTCTCAAGCTGACGCCCGATGGGAGCCTAGCAGTCCCCGATGCTCTCCGTAGCAAGTTGCCCTATAACCAGGTAGGCCGCGTCATTGTTCTCATTGACAAATCCTCAGACATAGACGAGCAGACCGATTGGTCGCGTCTGTCTGCCGAGCAATTCCTGCCGGGGTATAAGGCAGCGGATGCCGTCTACGATAAGATCAAGTGACAGCTAATCCCCAGCCGCGCCCGGAGCGCAAGCACGTCGAAGAGCGCGGCTATGACCCGCCCGCGCACCCGCTGCTCAGCGAAAGCCAGGTGGCCTTCCTGGGCGCGGCCCGCGTGGCGCGGCTGGCGACCGCCGATGCCGCGGGCGTGCCCCACGTGGTGCCGATCTGCTTTGCGCTGGACGCGCCCGCCGGGGCCTGCTATATCGCCCTGGACCAGAAGCCGAAGCGCGTGGCGCCCACCCGGCTCAAGCGCGTGCGCAACAGCCGGGCGAACCCCCCTGCTGCATTGCTGTGCGATGTGTACCGGGAGGACTGGAGCCGCCTCATCTACTGCCTGGTCCACGCCGAGGCCGGGCTGATCGATCCGGGGACTCCGGAGCA
>JAICKM010000881.1 GCA_025927935.1 Chloroflexia bacterium
ATCGCCTCTATAAAAACTCCAGCCGTTTTCACCGGCCGCGGGCTGCCAAGGACGCACATCGATGTTATAGTGTTATACGATGAAGCGCTACACCGTTACTGACGGCAAATTGATGCTCACGCTCGAAGAGGCGCACGATGGCTGGCTTGTTGTCACTTCTCCAATTGACCCCGGCCTGACGACCCAGGCGCGTTCGATTACCGAAGCCTTCGAGAACGCCCGCGATGCCCTCGCGGAGCTTCGCGCCTATCGCTCAGATCAACGCAAGGCGTTGCAGAAAACGCCGCGCCGCCGAAAACAACTCGTGTAATCTCGTTATTTGCCCGGCGGGGGTGGGACGTTAAGTTGTCGGCAGATCACTCGCGCCAGTACGGCTTGAATTTCATTGTGCCGAGGAACCGCGGTCTCCAGTCCAGCCTTTGGATTGACCCAAATATCATGGCGAGCACCGTGTCGACCGAGCCGGCAACCATGTGAGCGAAGATGACTTTCGAGCTTGCGCCGCTTCATGGAATAGCACCGGCTTATCATGGCGACCGCGCCTCGCCGGTCAACGCCCACCCTGTCAAGCGCAGATAGAAATGTGCGCCCTTGCGACCCAACACCCCTCTTCGTAACCTCCCCCCATGTCCCTCCAGCACGATCTCCAGTACGCCACCGACCTCGCGCGCGGCGCCGGCCGCGTCATCCTCGACCATTACGGTAAGGTCGAACGCCTCACCAAGACCCACATCGCCACCACCGACGAAGCCGTCACCGACGCCGACCGCGCCTCCCAGCGCTACATCGTCGCCGGCCTGCGCCAGCGCTTCCCCGCTGACGGCCTGATCGGCGAAGAGTCCGACACCGGCACCAGCATCACCGCTGAAATCCCCAATCCGCAAGGCCGCGTCTGGGTCATCGATCCCATCGACGGCACCAACAACTTCATCTCCGGCCTGGGCAACTTCGCCGTCTGCATCGGCCTGCTCGAAGCCGGCATGCCGATCCTCGGCGTCGTCTACGATGTCTGCCGCGACGAAATGTACTGCGCCGCCCGCGGGCAAGGCGCCTGGCGCGGCACCCGGGCCATCCACGCCCCCGCCACGCCCCTCTCCGACAGCTCCATGCTCATGATGACCAGCAACCTGCTCGTGCAAGGCCGCACCCCCGACTGGGCCTGCCGCTGGATCGGCCAGACCAATTGGAAAGTCCGCATCCTCGGCTCGGCCGCCCTCGAAGCCGTGCAGGTCGCCGCCGGCGTCGCGCACGGCGCCGTCACCGTCAACGGCAAACTCTGGGACATCGCCGCCCCCGCCGCCATCGTTACCGAAGCCGGCGGCGTCATCACCAACCTCACCGGCCAACCCCTCTTCCCCTACAACCTCGCAAGATACCAAGGCGCCAAAGTCCCCTTCCTCGCCGCCGGCCCGACTGCGCATCCCGCGCTACTCAAAGAAATCAGCGATCATCCGTAAGCCGCGACGCCCAGGACCATTGTGGACATTCGTCCTTAGTGCCGTTTCCATTCAGTGAGTTTCGCGCTCTGGGGGCGCGCCAGCCGGACGTTAGTGATAAAAAGGTTCTCCACATCGGCTGTTGACGCAGCCGTCTTTTGACGTGGAGAACCAAACATGGACAAGGTCGCGGCACGGACGCTGCGGCCGTGGGAAGGCAGGAAGCTGCACCAGATGAAACGGCAACTGTCCAACGCCGTCAACTGCCGCCACGCCCGCATCATTCTTCTCTCCCGGGGCGGGGTCTGCAACAAGGAGACCGCCCGCCGCGTCGGGTGCACGCCGCAGTGGGTGCGCAGGGTCATCCACCGCTTCAATCGGGGCGGCGTCGACGCCGTCACCTGGTACCCCTACTACTGCGGCGGGCACGGCCCCAGCAAGTTCATGGACGACGTCACCGAGCAGATCGCGGAGGTCGCGCTCTCGCCGCCGGCCACCCTGATCGGCATGAGCGTCTGGTCGCTGCCCAAGCTGCGCGACTACCTGGTCGCCCAGAAGGTCGTCCCCTCGATCTCCGTCGAGCGCCTGCGGCAGATCCTGCGCCAGCGCGGCGTGCGGTGGCGGCACACCAAGACCTGGAAAGACTCGACCGACCCCGACTTCTGGCCCAAATACCGCAGGATCCGCAGGCTTTACGCCGCGCGGCCGGCCGGCGGCCGGCGGATCAGCGTCGACGAGTTCGGCCCCCTGAACCTCCTGCCCCGCCACGGCATGCACTACGCACGCACCGGCCACGTGAACCGCATCCGCGCCACCTACAAGCGCGACGGGGGCGTGCGGCACATGTTCGGCGCCTACGACCTCGAAAGCGACAGGCTGGTCGGCACCTTCGGCCCCAAGAAGAACTGGGGCACGTTCCTGGCCTTCCTCAAGTGGGTGCGCAGGCGCTACCGCGGCGGCGAAGTCCTCCACGTGATCCTCGACAACGCCAGTTTCCACCTCAAGGCCGAGGTGCTCGACTACGCCGCCGCCCACCGCGTCAAGTTCTACTTCACGCCCACCGGCGCGTCGTGGCTCAACCGAATCGAGTGCCACTTCACGGCCCTGCGCAAGTTCGCCCTGGACAACACCGACTACCGCACCCACGGCGACATGCAGGCGGCCGTCCGCCGCTACCTCGACTGGCGCAACGGCCGCCGGGAAATCAGCGTCGAGGGCTGGAAGCAGTTCTGCCGTCACAAGCGTAAGGCCGCATGACCACCCGGCCGACGCGAATCCGTCTCGCTGGAAACGGCACTAG